>NZ_JBHVEE010000079.1:0-46460 GCF_042802415.1 Streptomyces sp. NPDC057486
GGCGCGCCCCCCCCCCCCCCCACACCCCGGTTGACGCCCCCCCCGCCGGTGGCCCCCCCCCCCCCCGCCCCGGCGGGGTGGCCGACCGGGTATCAGAAAGGCATCCTGCCCATGCATCACGCTCTGATCGTCGCCCGGATGGCGCCGGAGTCGGCGCCGGACATCGCCGAACTGTTCGCCGCCTCCGACGGCGGCGAACTGCCGCACCTCGTCGGGGTGAACCGGCGCAAGCTGTTCCAGTTCGGGGACGTCTATCTGCACCTGATCGAATCCGACCGCCCGCCGGGTCCGGAGATCGCCAAGGTGCACCAGCACCCGGAGTTCCAGGACCTCAGCGAGAAGCTCACCGCCTTCATCAGTCCCTACGACCCCCAGACCTGGCGTGGTCCGAAGGACGCGATGGCCCATGAGTTCTACCGGTGGGAGCGCGACTCCCGCGCCTGAGGCACACCAACGATCGCCCCGGGTCCGGCTTCAGAGCCGGACCCGGGGCGATTTCGTGAGGCGAAACGGTTCAGCTGGGCACGATGCACTCGAACGCGTGCAGATATCCGTTGACCGGGCTGATGTCGTCGACGATCAGCCCCGCTTCCTCCATCCGCCCGATCAGGCTCTCCTTGGTGTGCTTCGCACCGCCGACGTTGAGGAGCAGCAGCAGGTCCATGGCGGTGGTGAACCGCATCGACGGGGTCTCGTCGACCAGGTTCTCGATGATCACGACCCGGGCACCCGGGCGGGCCGATGCCATGACATTGCTCAGGGTCCTGCGCGTGCTCTCGTCGTCCCATTCCAGGATGTTCTTGATGATGTAGAGATCCGCCTCGACCGGGATCGCCTCGCGGCAGTCCCCGGCGACGATGCTGGTCCGTCCGGCGAGCGCCCCGCCGTCCCGCAGCCGGGCATCGGCGCGCGCGACCACGCCGGGCAGATCCATCAGCGTGCCGCGGACCTTCGGGTGCTTCTCCAACAGGCTGGCGAGCACGTGCCCCTGACCGCCGCCGATGTCGGCGACCTCGGACACCCCGGCGAGGTCGAGGAGTTCGGCGACATCCCGCGCGGACTGCATGCTGGAGGTGGTCATGGCCCGGTTGAAGATCTGCGCCGACTCGTGCGCGTCCTCGTGGAGGTAGTCGAAGAACCCCTTCCCGAACACGTCGGGGAAGACGCTCGTGCCGGAGCGCACCGCGTCGTCGAGACGCGGCCAGACCTCCCAGGTCCAGGGCTCGGTGCACCACAGGGAGATGTACCGCAGGCTGTTCGGGTCGTCCTCGCGCAGCAGCCGGGACATGTCGGTGTGGACGAAGCTTCCGTCGGCGGTCTCGGCGAAGATTCCGTAGCAGGACAGGGCGCGCAGCAGCCGGCGCAGCGGCGCCGGCTCCGCGTTCACCTCCGCCGCGAGCTCGGCTGCGGTGGCCGGGGTCTCACCGAGCGCGTCGGCTACGCCCAGCCGGGCCGCCGCGCGCACGGCCGCGGCGCAGGCCGCGCCGAAGACGATCTCGCGCAGCCGCATTCCCGGCTGCGGGGTGTGCAGGGGAGTGGTGGGGATGGGGGTGTTGGTGCTCACGGTGGTCATACCGTCTCGCTTCTTCTCGTGCGGGGGGTCGCGGTCAGCACATGCCGGTCGGTGCGGATGTCGCGCATGTGTTGCCGACGAAGGTGTTGTTCCGTCCGGCTTCCTGGTTTGCCAGGTCCGCGGGCTTGTTGCCCAGCACCACATTGCGGTTGATGGAGTTGCCGGAGTTGTGGGCGCCCACGAAGCTCTTGAACAGCACGAGGCCGCCGGAGAGCGGGGTGGCGCCGACGTTGTTCCGGATCGTGTTGTCGCGCACCTTGTTGTCCACGGTGCCGGTGAGGACGATGCCGGAGCCCTGAATGGCGGGGAGCCGGGGGGTCGCCGCGCAGAACTTGTTGTTGTCGGTGACCCGGTTGTTGTGGATGGTCATCACCCCGGCCTGCGGTTTGCCCTCGTCGCCGACGACGAACATGCCGCTGCAATTGCCGGTGGCGGTGTTGTCCCGGATGGTGAGATTGCGGACCCGGCGGGCGGTGATGCCGATCCGGTTGTTCGTCAGCGTATTGTCGCGGAGCTGCGTCCCGTGGGTGTCGGTGGCCCCACCCTCTTCGGCCACGGTGTTCGCGACGAAGATCCCGGCGTCGCCGTTGCCATGGGCGGTGTTGCTCCGGAGCTCGGAGCGGGTCGACCTCTCCTGGGCGATGCCCCAGACGCCGTTGGTGTCCGAGGTCACCTGCCGGACCTTGAGACCGTCGGTCCAGGACGCCCAGATGCCGTTCTTCTTGAATCCGGAGACAGTGAGGGAGCGGATGCTCACACCGTCGACGGTGTGACCGGACGTGCCCAGTACGCAGACGCCGCTGCCGGCTTTCGCACAGGCGTTGCCGGTCTTGGTCCCGGTCGAGGCCGGCTTGATGACGGTCTTGGCCCCGGTGCCGCGCAGGGTCAGCCCCTGCTTCTTGATCAGTACGCTCTCGTGGTAGGTGCCGGGCTCGACGACGATGGTGTCACCCGTCCGGGCGGCGTCCACGGCGGCCTGGATCGACTGGCCCGGATGGACTGTGCGCACAGCCGGGGTGGCGGCGGAGACAGACGGTTCGGCGCAGGCCACCGCGGTGGCCGAGACGACTGCCATGCACACGAGGTTGGTGATGTGGCTTTTCCTCATGAGCCGAAGCTATGGGCGATCGCCGCCCACTGCCACGCAGGGTGAGCGGACGAGCGTATCCCGTGCCCGAATGGCTTACGACCGGACGGCCGCGTCGCACGTCCGGGGGGTGCTCGCGGTGTGGCGCATTCGGGTGACCCGGCGCGTCTCAGCCCTGGGTCCCGCTGCCGGGCGCGACGACGGAGCGGGCCCACCGGTAGTCGGCCTTGCCACTCGGTGAGCGCTGGATCTGCGGGGCGATCACCAGGTGTCGGGGGATCTTGTATCCGGCGAGACGGGCCCGGCAGTGCGCCTGGACGTCGTCGAGCGAGGGCTCGGCCGCACCTTCCCGCAACTGCACGACCGCCGCCACGTGGTTGCCCCACCGGGCGTCGGGCACACCCGCCACCAGTGCGTCGTACACGTCCGGATGAGACTTGAGCGCCTGTTCGACCTCCTCCGGGTACACCTTCTCGCCCCCGGTGTTGATGCACTGGGAGCCACGCCCGAGAACGGTGACGATGCCGTCCGCGTCGACGGTCGCCATGTCGCCGAGCAGCACCCACCGCTCCTCGCCCTTGCGGAAGAACGTCTCCGCCGTCTTCTTCGGGTCGTTGTAGTAGCCGAGCGGCACGTGTCCCCGTTGGGCGATCCGCCCTGCCTCGCCGGGCGCCACCGGTTCGTACGTCGACGGATCGACCACCGCGGTGCGGGAGTTGACCCGGAGGCGGAAGCCGTTCTCCGGGCCGGAGTCGGCCGTCGCCGTGCCGTTGAAGCCGGACTCGGACGAGCCGAAGTTGTTCAGCAGCATCACGGTGGGCACCAGCGACTGGAACTCCGCGCGCACCGATTCCGACATGATCGCGCCGGAACTGGAGACGGAGAACATGGACGAACAGTCGGTGCCTCTCAGTGGTCCCTTCAGCGCGTCGATCAGCGGCCGCAGCATCGCGTCGCCGACCAGCGACACGCTGGTGACCTTCTCCTTCTCGATCGTCCGGAGCACCTCCTCGGGGACGAACTTGCGATGGATGACGACCCGCTGCCCGAAGTTGAACCCGATGAACGCGGTGAGCGTCGAGGTGCCGTGCATCAGCGGGGGAGTGGGGAAGAACGTGATGCCGTCACCGCCCGCGGCAACCCGCTCGGCCAGCTCCTGCGGCGTCTTCACCGGTTCACCCGTCGGGGCGCCGCCGCCGAGGCCGGAGAAGAAGAGGTCCTCCTGGCGCCACATCACACCCTTGGGCATACCCGTGGTCCCACCGGTGTAGATGATGAACTGGTCGTCGGGCGAGCGCGGGGCGAAGCCGCGCCCGGGATTCCCGGCCGCCTCGGCGTCGGCGAACGCCACGGCATCCGGACCGGGGGCGCCCGCCATCGGTGTGCCCACCCGTACGAGGTGACGGAGCTTGCGGGCCTTCGGCGCGGCGGCCGCGACCCGGTCGTCGAACTCGGCGTCGAAGACCAGACCCGCCAGATCCGCATCGCGGTAGAGGTAGATCAATTCCTCTTCCACGTATCGGTAGTTGACATTGACCGGCACCAGGCGCGCCTTGAGGCAGGCCAATACGGTCTGGAGGTACTCGATGCCGTTGTAGAGGTGGAGGCCGAGGTGCTCTCCCGGCGCGAGGCCCGCGTCGATCAGGTGGTGGGCGATCCGGTTGGCGGCGCTGTCCAGCTCCGCGTACGTGAGTCGGCGCTCCGCACCCGTGCCGGGGTGGTCGAGGTAGACGAGCGCCTCGCGATCCGGGACCGCGTCGACGACCGACTCGAACAGGTCGGCAAGGTTGTACTCCACCGTTCCTCCTGACCCCGGGGCACTGAGTGGCTCGGCGGTCATTAGAACGCCGACCGGCACAACTGGGAAGAGGTGCCGTAGAAGAAATCTGACTGACTGTCAGGAAACTATTGAACTGGACCCCGACCTACTGCAACCTGTTCTAGATCTGGAGACGGGAGGCAGGCAATGGGTGGTACGGAACACCTCACCGTGCAGCGCGAAGGCGCCACGCTGGTGCTCACCCTGAACAGGCCCGAGGCGAAGAACGCGCTCTCGCTGCCGATGCTGGTCGGGCTGTACGACGGCTGGCTGGCCGCCGACGAGGACGACGGCATCCGCTCGGTCGTACTCACCGGCGCGGGCGGTACGTTCTGCGCCGGCATGGACCTCAAGGCCCTGGCGGGCAAGGGGATGGAGGGCGAGCAGTACCGGGACCGGATGACGGCCGACCCCGATCTGCACTGGAAGGCGATGCTGCGCCACCACCGCCCCCGCAAACCGGTCATCGCCGCAGTCGAGGGGCACTGCGTGGCCGGTGGCACCGAGATCCTGCAGGGCACGGACATCCGCATCGCCGGCGTGAGCGCCACCTTCGGACTCTTCGAGGTCGAGCGCGGACTCTTCCCCATCGGCGGCTCGACGGTCCGGCTGCCGCGCCAGATCCCCCGCACCCACGCCCTCGAAATGCTTCTCACCGGACGCCCGTACAGCGCCGACGAAGCCGCTCGTATCGGGCTCATCGGCCGAGTCGTCCCCGACGGCACCGCACTGGAGCAGGCCCTCGACGTCGCCGAGCGGATCAATGCCTGCGGCCCGCTCGCCGTCGAGGCCGTCAAAGCCTCCGTGTACGAGACCGCCGAGATGACCGAGACCGAGGGCCTCGCCGCGGAACTGAAGCGCGGCTGGCCGGTCTTCGCCACCGCCGACGCCAAGGAAGGCGCCCGCGCCTTCGCCGAGAAGCGCCCGCCCGTGTACCGGCGTGCCTGAGCCAAGGAGACAACCGTGCCCGACGTCCTCAGCGCACCGCTGGTGGTCGAGTTCCCCTTCACCCGCTCCCTCGGCCCCGTCCAGAGCGCCTTCCTCACCGGGCTGCGCGAGAGGACCGTCCTCGGCGTGCGGACCGCCGGCGGAAGAGTCCTCGTCCCGCCCGTCGAGTACGACCCCGTCACCGCCGAGGAACTCCGCGAGCTGACCGAGGTCGCCGCCACCGGCACCGTCACCACCTGGGCCTGGAACCCCTCCCCACGCCGCGACCAGCCCCTCGCCACCCCGTTCGCCTGGGTACTGGTCAAGCTGGACGGGGCCGACACCGCACTGGTCCACGTCCTCGACGCACCGGGACCCGGGGCTGTGCACACCGGCATGCGCGTCCGCATCCGTTGGTCCCCGGAGCGTACCGGCGCCATCACGGACATCGCCTGCTTCGAACCGTACGAGGGCGAGGTCGGTCAACCATCGCCGCACAACGGCGAGTTCGCGGATCCTGTCACCGGCATCGTCACGCCGGCCCGCCTCGACTACACGTACACCCCCGGCCGCGCCCAGAGCGCGTACCTCAAAGCCCTCTCCGAGCAACGCACCGTCGGCGAGCGCTGCCCGTCCTGCGGCAAGGTGTATGTCCCGCCCCGCGGCGCCTGCCCCACCTGCGGCGTCGCCACTGCCGAACAGGTCGAGGTCGGCCCGCGCGGCACCGTCACCACCTACTGCATCGTCAACATCAAGGCGAAGAACCTCGACATCGAAGTGCCGTACGTCTACGCCCACATCGCGCTCGACGGCGCCGACCTCGCCCTGCACGGACGGATCGGCGGCATCCCGTACGACCAGGTGCGTATGGGGCTGCGGGTCGAACCCGTCTGGACCGGGGAGGGCCGCCACCCCGACCACTACCGGCCCACCGGGGAGCCGGACGCCGACTACGACGTGTACAAGGAGCTGCTGTAGATGCGAGACGTAGCGATCGTCGCTTTCGCGCAGACGGATCATCTGCGGCGCACCGACGAACTCTCCGAAGTCGACCTGCTGATGCCGGTCCTCCACCAGGTCCTCGACGCCACCGGTCTGAAGGCGAGCGACATCGGGTTCACCTGCTCGGGATCCAGCGACTACCTCGCCGGCCGGGCCTTCTCCTTCACCATGGCGCTCGACGGCGTCGGCGCCCACCCGCCGATCTCCGAGTCCCACGTGGAGATGGACGGTGCCTGGGCGCTGTACGAGGCATGGGTGAAACTCCAGACAGGCGAGGCGGACACCGCCCTCGTCTACGCGTACGGGAAGTCCTCTCCCGGCGAAGTGCGCGACGTCCTCACCCGTCAGCTCGACCCGTACTACGTCGGCCCGCTCTGGCCCGACTCCGTCGCCCTCGCCGCACTCCAGGCCCAGGCGCTGATCGACGCGGGCCACACCGACGAGGCCGCCCTCGCCGCGATCGCCGACCGCAGCCGCGCCGCCGCCGCGGACAACCCGCACGCACAGCTTTCGGGTTCGGTCCCGGCCGGTGACTACCTCGTACAGCCGCTCCGCACCGGCGACTGCCCGCCGGTCGGCGACGGCGCCGCCGCCGTGATCCTCGCCGCCGGTGACACCGCACGCGCCCTGTGCACCCGCCCCGCCTGGATCCGGGGCATCGACCACCGCATCGAGGCCCACAGCCTCGGGGTGCGCGACTTGACCGACTCGCCGTCGACCCGCCTCGCCGCCGAACGCGCGGGGGCCTTCGAACGACCGGTGGACACCGTGGAGCTGCATGCCCCGTTCACGTCGCAGGAGGTCGTGCTGCGCAGGGCGCTCGGACTCGACGCCGGCGTCAGCGTCAACCCGTCCGGAGGGGCGCTCGCGGCCAACCCCATCATGGCTGCCGGACTGATCCGGCTCGGCGAGGCCGCGGCCCGCATTCAGCGCGGCGAGTCGGACCGGGCGCTCGCTCATGCCACCTCCGGGCCCTGCCTGCAACAGAATCTGGTCGCCGTCCTCGAAGGGGAGGCAACTCATGCCTGAGGAGCCCGTGGCCGTCGTCGGTATCGGCCAGACCAAGCATGTCGCCGCCCGCCGGGACGTCTCCATTGCCGGTCTGGTCCGCGAGGCCGCCGTCCGCGCGCTGCGGGACGCCGCACTGGACTGGGCGGACATCGACGCCGTCGTGATCGGCAAGGCACCGGACTTCTTCGAGGGCCTGATGATGCCGGAGCTCTATCTGGCCGACGCCCTCGGTGCGGTCGGCAAACCGATGCTGCGGGTGCACACCGCCGGCTCGGTCGGCGGCTCCACCGCACTCGTCGCCGCGAATCTGGTCTCCGCACGCGTGCATCGCACCGTCCTCACCCTGGCCTTCGAGAAGCAGTCCGAGTCCAACGCCATGTGGGGCCTGTCGCTGCCCATCCCGTTCCAGCAGCCGTTGCTCGCGGGGGCGGGCGGCTTCTTCGCCCCGCATGTGCGCGCGTACATGCGTCGCTCGGGAGCGCCCGACACCGTCGGTTCGCTCGTCGCGTACAAGGACCGGCGCAACGCGCTGAAGAACCCGTACGCCCACATCCACGACCCGGACATCACTCTGGAGAAGGTCCAGTCGGCACCGATGCTCTGGGACCCGATCCGCTACTCCGAGACCTGCCCGTCCTCGGACGGTGCCTGCGCGATGATTCTCACCGACCGGGCCGGCGCGGACCGTTCACCGCATCCGCCCGCCTGGGTGCACGGCGGGGCGATGCGCAGCGAACCGACCCTTTTCGCGGGCAAGGACTTCGTGTCACCGCAAGCGGGCAAGGACTGCGCCGCCGATGTGTACCGTCAGGCCGGGATCGTCGACCCCCGCAGGGAGATCGACGCCGTCGAGATGTATGTCCCGTTCTCCTGGTACGAGCCGATGTGGCTGGAGAACCTCGGCTTCGCCGACGAGGGGGAGGGGTGGAAGCTCACCGAGTCCGGCGTCACCGAACTCGACGGCGATCTACCGGTGAACCCCTCGGGCGGAGTGCTCTCCACCAACCCCATCGGTGCCTCCGGCATGATCCGCTTCGCCGAGGCCGCCCTTCAGGTACGCGGGCAGGCGGGCGAACACCAGGTGCCGGGCGCCCGCAGGGCGCTCGGCCACGCCTACGGCGGGGGGGCGCAGTTCTTCTCCATGTGGCTGGTCGGAGCAGAACCGCCCACCGGCTGACCCGGCTGCCGTCCCGGACCGGCCGAACCACCCTTGGTCGCGGCCTGTCCGGGACCGCCGACGGTGGCTAGGCTTTGGCCGGGACGACGAGCGGGAGGAGCCGACGTGGCGGAGAGCACCACCACCCAGCAGCCCTTTGCCGGCTGGGACAAGCCGGACCTCGATCTCAGCAACGCGAACTGGCAGCCGGGCACTCAGGGGGCCGGGGATGTCCAGATCGCCTTCGTCGAGGGATTCATCGCGATGCGCAACGCCGGCAGACCCGGCAGCCCTTCGCTGATCTTCACCCCGGCCGAATGGCGGGCCTTCGTGGTGAACGCCCGCGACGGCGAGTTCGACCTCACCTGACGTCCGGCCTCCTGGGTGCGCGAGCGGCCCGACCTGCTCGGGCTCGCCCGGGCAGGTGAGGGCAGGACGGCCGAGGAGGAGACCCTCGCCGTACGGTCCCCGCGCGCCGCCGTCCGGGCGCTCTTCGCGCGTGCCGTCCGCCCCGACGGGCAGAGCGCCGCCGACGCGCGCAGCCCGACGCCCGTGCCGGAGGCACTCCCGGCTCAACGCCGCGGCCGATGCCGCCCCGACCGTCCCGCATCTGGAGTGGCCGGACGACGGCCGCCCTCGCCTCCGGGCCACCCGACCGGGGGTACGCCGCGGGGGAACGCCCTGCCCGCTGCCCCGGCCCGCGCCGTGATCGGCTTACTCGCCGGACCGGACCGTGCCGCCCGGCGCGCCTGCCGGGCCCCACGGCCCGTCCGCTGCTTCGTCAAGGAGCACCCCACCAGGAGTGGTGCACACTGTCCTGCGGCAATCGCGCCCGAGTGGCCCGCCGGCCCGAGCGGCGGCACCGCACCCCACACTCACAGGTGGCGCAGTAGCGTGGTGATCATGACTGGCGAGCGTGATCTTCGAACCCTGCTGAGCGGCCTGCGGCCGGAGCTGAATCCCGGCCGGTACGTCTTCACCACGGTGGCCGGCGGCGCAGTCCCCGTCGGCGTCACTCCCGTGGTGACGGTCGCCGAGCCCGAAGGGCTGACCCTCGTGATCGCCGAATCGGAAGCCCTCGCCGCAGGGCTTGCGTACGACTATGTGGCGGCCTGGATCACCCTTCGCGTCCACTCCGCCCTGGACGCGGTCGGACTCACCGCAGCCGTGGCGCTCGCCCTCACGGACGCGGAGGTCAGCTGCAATGTGGTGGCGGGCTACCACCACGACCACCTGTTCGTTCCCCACGCGCGTGGCACCGAGGCGGTGAGTGTGCTGCAGGCCCTCGCGGCGGAGTCCGACGGGAGGGTCTCCGGTCCCGGCTCCGCAAGGTGAGCCGGGACACGTAACATGTCTGCATGTCCTTCCTCCGCCGCCGTAGCGCCGCCACACCCGCGGGCCCGGATTTCGACGTCCTGGCCATGGACCCGGGCGACTGGCCCGGAAATCTCGGCGCCGGTCTGCTGCCCGCCCCCGACGGGAGCTGCCAGGGCGTCTTCCTGCGGTACGACCTGTTCGGCGGCCGCGGACCCGCGATGATCATCGGTAATCTCCCGGAGGGCTCGCCCGCCCGCGAGACCGAGGAGGGCCAGGTCCCCTTCGAGGTCGCACAGCTGCTGCTGGCGCTGGAGAACGACGAGCCGGTCGAGGTGACCGGCACCGATGACATGCCCGTGATGCAGGGCGACAATCTGCTGATCGTCCGGCGCGTCAAGCTCTCCGAGACCCGGATCTCCTGCGTCCAGTTCGACCGCAGCGACGGGGTGCTCGTCACCATCGCCAGCTGGGACCGGCCGATCACCGACGATCTGTACACCCTGCTGAAGCCGCTCCCGGCGGAGTTGT
Organism: Streptomyces sp. NPDC057486; assembly: GCF_042802415.1. Lineage (NCBI taxonomy): Bacteria > Bacillati > Actinomycetota > Actinomycetes > Kitasatosporales > Streptomycetaceae > Streptomyces > Streptomyces sp. NPDC057486. The sequence continues at coordinate 10,421 of NZ_JBHVEE010000079.1, forward strand.
TCCAACAGGGCTGAAACGTCCCTGCTTCTCCGACCCCGGCATCCCGCAAGGGCCGTCCGTGCAGATCGGGCGGCCACGGGGTCGCTTCCGTCCAAGTAGTCGCAGCCTCTGTCCAAGAGGCTGTTTTGTCATGCGCCTTGTCCGATTAGTCATCGGACCTTTAGCGTCGTGCGGCATGACATCTGGGATCACGCGTCGCACGACTGTCAAGACAGCTGTCGGTGTAACAAGCGCTCTGGCGCTGGGAGTTCCTGCCCTTGCTGGAACGGCCGCGGCAGACAGTACCTCCGATGAATCGCGAGGATCGCAGGAGCCGGAGGGAATCAAGACATTGGTGGATCCGGTGCTCTGGTACCGCGCACCGGCGGCGGGCTGGGAGCGTGAATCGCTGCCCATCGGCGGCGGATCCCTCGGCGCCGGCGTGTACGGCACGCTCGCCACCGAACGGCTCACCTTCAACGAGAAGACGCTCTGGACCGGCGGCCCCGGCTCCGCCCAGGGATACGACTTCGGCAACTGGACCACCCCCAGGCCCGGCGCCCTCGCCGGAGTGCAGCAGCGCCTCGACAGCGAGGGTTCGCTCGACCCGGACTCCGTCGCCGACGAGCTCGGCCAGGCGCGCCGCGGCTACGGCGCCTACCAGGTCTTCGGCGACCTGCTGCTGGACCTGCCGAACGCCCCGGCCGCCCCCGACGCCACCTACCGCCGCGCCCTCGACCTTCGGACCGCGCTCGCCACCGTCGCGTACACCCACCAGGACGCCCGCCACACCAGGGAGTTCTTCGTCTCCCACCCCGGCGAGGTCATCGTCGGCCGCCTCGCCGCGGACCGCCCGGGACAGGTCACCTTCACGCTGCGTTACACCTCGCCGCGCGGCGACTTCACGACCACCGCCGCCGGGGACCGGCTCACCGTGAGGGGCGCGCTCCAGGACAACGGGCTGCGTTTCGAGGCCCAGGTCAGGGTCCGTACCAGCGGCGGCACCATCACTGCCGGAGCCGGTGGCACGCTCACCGTCACCGGCGCCGACAGCGCCTGGTTCGTCCTCGCCGCAGGCACCGACTACGCCGACCGCTACCCCGCCTACCGCGGCGACGACCCGCACAAGGCGGTCACCCGCACCGTGGACAGTGCGGCCGGCAGGCCGTACGAAAAGCTCCGCGACGCCCATGTGCGCGACCACGGCGCGCTCTTCGACCGGGTCGCCCTCGACATCGGCCAGCAGCTTCCCGATCTGCCGACCGACCAGCTGCGTGCCCAGTACACCGATGGCACGAGCCCCACCGACCGGGCGCTGGAAGCGCTCTTCTTCCAGTACGGCCGCTACTTGCTGATCGCCTCGTCCCGCGCCGGCTCGCTGCCCGCCAACCTCCAGGGCGTCTGGAACAACTCCACCACCCCGCCGTGGTCCGCCGACTACCACAGCAACATCAACCTGCAGATGAACTACTGGCTCGCCGAGGTCACCAACCTCGCCGAGACCACCGAACCGTACGACCGCTACATCGAGGCGATGCGCGCCCCCGGGCGGAGAACGGCGAAGGAGATGTTCGGGACGGCCGGCTGGGTGGTGCACAACGAGACCAACCCGTACGGCTTCACCGGCGTCCACGACTGGTCCACCGCCTTCTGGTTCCCCGAGGCAGCTGCCTGGCTCACCCAGCAGATGTACGAGCACTACCGGTTCAGCGGCTCCACCGACTACCTGCGCTCCACCGCCTACCCGGCGATGAAGGAGGCCGCCGAGTTCTGGCTGGCCAATCTGCGCACCGACCCACGCGACGGGCTGCTGATCGTCACCCCCAGCTACTCTCCCGAGCACGGCGACTTCACCGCGGGCGCCGCGATGTCCCAGCAGATCGTCCACGACCTGCTCACCAACACCCTGGAGGCCGCCCGCACGCTCGGCGACGCGCCCGCCTTCCGCAGCCAACTGGAGACCGCCCTCGACCGGCTCGACCCCGGGCTGCGGATCGGCTCCTGGGGCCAGCTCCAGGAGTGGAAGACCGACCGCGACGACCCGGTCGACGACCATCGCCACGTCTCGCACCTGTTTGCTCTGCACCCGGGGCGGCAGATCGAACCCGGCACCAAGTGGGCCGAGGCCGCCAAGGTCTCCCTCGCGGCGCGCGGTGACGGAGGCACCGGCTGGTCCAAAGCATGGAAGATCAACTTCTGGGCGCGGCTGCGTGACGGCAACCACTCCCACAAGATGCTCTCGGAACAGCTGAAGAGCTCCACCCTCCCCAACCTCTGGGACACCCACCCGCCCTTCCAGATCGACGGCAACTTCGGCGCCACCTCGGGCATCGCCGAGATGCTGCTGCAGAGCCAGTACGGCGAGGTCGAGATCCTCCCCGCCCTCCCGGCGGCCTGGCCGGAGGGCTCCGTCCGGGGGCTGCGCGCCCGCGGCGGCTTCACCGTCGACATCGAATGGTCCGCGAGGCAGGCCCGCCGCGTGGTGATCACGGCGAGCCGCAGCCGCGAAGTGACCGTCCGCAGCTCACTGTTCGCGAGCGGCAAGAAGGTCTTCAAGGCCCGTGCGGGCGGCCGCTACACGCTGGTCGCCGAGGGCTGAGCGAACAGCGCGGTCACCCGCGCCGCCGAGATGCCGAGCCCCGTGGGACCACTGAGGTGCCACGGGGCGCCGGTACCGCGCCGCAGATCCTCCTCACGGTAGCGCCGGCAGCCCCGGTGCCAGATCAGGATCCCCGCGATCCAGTGCTTGAGCTCCTGGACATAGCCCGCCAGGATCTCCCTCGCCTCGGCGCCGAGCCCGAAGTCGTCGTACAGGAGAGGAAGTTCCTGCTCGGCGACATGGAGAAACTGGCGGAGCCGCGAGTTCATCAGGTCGTGCACGATCGCCACCCCGGTCGGATAGTCGACGCCGAAGAAATTCTGCACGACCAGGACGCCGTTGTGCACCTCACCCTCGTACTCGATCTCCTTCTGGTACGAGAACAGGTCGTTGAGCAGCACCGCGTAGTCGGCCGCCGCGTTCTCCAGGGAGCGCAGCGGGCCGCTCCGGTAAATCGCCTCCGGCACCTTCCTGCCGTGACCGAGCCGGCACAGACTCATCGTGAGATCCGAACCGAACGTCAGCCGCCGCATCTCGATGTAGTCCACCGGATCCGGGATCCGGTTCTGTGCCTGATTGGCGAGCTCCCACAGCCAACTGGCCGTCATCGACTCGATGGCCGTACGGAACGCACGTCGCCCGCCGTCGTCCATCGGGGCCGAGGTCCGCGCCCAGAGATCGGCGAGGCCTCGCTCCAGAGCGTTCACCGGCTCCGGCACTGCGGACCCCTCCAACGGCATGAACAGCAGCAGCCGTTCATGCGCCAGCCGCGCGCCGGCCAGGTCGCGGGGCCGCCCGTGCACCACCGGGAACCAGTCGTCACCGTACGTCCCCCAGGCCAGCCACTGCGAGGAGAGGTCCAGCTCGTCGGGCGTCGCGTCCGGATGCAGACCCGCCGCGCACAGCGGCAGATCGATCGCGACGAGCCGTTCCTCGTCCCAGATGTGCGAGCCCGGCACGCCCGGCTGTGCCTCCAGGATCCCCATCCGGCGCGACCAGTCGACGAGCCGGACCCGGGCCCCTTCCAGATGCGGACTGAGCGTCGTGCCGAACGGCAGGTCGAAATCGGGCAGCAGTGACGGACCGACGCGCCGGTACGGCACATGGGTGTGGGTGCGCAGCCGCGCCGACTCCGAACGCGGAGTGAGCCGGATCGATGCCGCGGACATACCGAAGCCGAGGACGGCCTCACCGGCCCCGCCGTTGTTCATGTACCGGCTGGAACGCATGTGCCACTCATGGCCGCCGGACTGCCAGTCCTGCAACCCCTTGACATAGGCGAGCACCGCAGCGGTCTGTGCCGGTTCGAGCCCCTTCTCCGCGCACAGCGGCCCGAGTTCCGTGAGTGCGGTGTTCTCGAACTGCTGGAGCCGCGAGGTCAGCAGGTCGTTGACCGCCTCGGCCGCCTCCTGCGTGGAGCAGCCCAGGAACGTCTCCAGTACCAGCACGCCGTTGCTGTTCTCGCCTTCCTCCTCGACCTCCCGCTGATACGAGAAGAGGTCGTTGCGCAGATGCACTCCGTCGGAGAAGGCATCCCGCAGCACCCTCAGTGCCCGCTCGTCGGCCACCGACTCGGGCACCTCTGCGCCCGCCGCGTACTCCACCAGACCCGCGGACCAGGGGGCTCCGCCCACCTTGCGACGCATCTCGATGTACTCGACCGGATTGGCGATCCGACCCTCGTTGATATTGGCGAGCTCCCACAGCGACTCGTGGAGCAGATTCTTTGTCGCCTCCGCGAACCGGGCCCGCCAGGCGTCGGACATGCCCGGCACCGTCCGCGCCCACAGGTCGGCCAGCCCCGCCTCGACCGGATTGGTCGGCTCCGGTGTCGGCGCCCCACGCTCCATCGGCATGAAGGCGGGCAGCCGGTCCAGATACTTCTTTCCGCCCTCCCGGTCCGGGGTGCGCTTGAACAGCTCCAGGAAGTGGTCGTCGAAGAAGAACACCCACACATACCAGTCGGTGACCAGCGACAGGGCCTCCGCCGAGCAGTCGGGATGGGTGTACGCGCAGAGGAGTGCGTAGTCATGGGAGTCGAGGTCCTTCTCCTCCCAGATGCCCGACCCCTCCAGCATCCCTATGCTGCGCGCCCAGGTCCTGGTGTGCTGTCGGGCCTCCTCGACATGGGAGTTGAGCCGCGCCGGATACGGAACATAGAAGTCCGGCAGGGTGAAGGGCTGAGCCATGTGCGTCCGGCCTTTCCGGGAGTCGCCGCGCGAGGTCGCGCGTCGTTCCAGTCGTGTCCGCGCGAGCACTACCCCGGGGTCATCCTGGGCACGCACACCCGGAATTAGTCACACAAAAGGTGCGTCCTGGCAGGAGGCGCCGACACGCTCGGCCGCCTGGCCGCTGCTTGCGTAAAACCCGGGTAACGGCCCACCGCCAGAAACCCGTTGCCTCTTTCCCGTCGCAGGTCACAGGCCCTGCCAGTGGTCTGGTCCGGTGGCTCGACCGGCAACCCCCGATGCGCTCTTGACGCGCCATCACCTCAGGTCACAGAGTGTGCGCCCATAGCGGAACAGCGAGATCGGACCACGTACGACTTTCCATGCGCACAGCTCCAAGAAGGGTTGTCATGACGTCCAAGCAGAGGACCAGACTCACGCTCGCCCTGACCGCCGTCGGCGCCCTGAGTCTCGCGCTGCTCACCCCCGCGGCGCAGGCCGGCGCGGACGGGGTGCGGCCCGAGTGTCCGCGCGGCCTCGACTGCGACTGGGTCCCGGCGGCCTATCAGCAGACCGGCGATCCGGCCGACAAGGAGACGTACGGCAACTACGACACTGCGGACCGGCCGCACAGCAACAAGATCAAATTCATTGTTCTGCATGACACCGAGGAGGACTTCGACACCACCCTGAAGATCTTCCAGAACCCGCTGAAGCAGACGTCCGCCCACTACGTGGTGCGCTCGGGCGACGGTCACGTCACCCAGATGGTCAAGGGCAAGGACGTCGCCTGGCAGGCGGGCAACTGGTACGTCAACACCCACTCGATCGGCATCGAGCAGGAGGGGGTCGCCGTCGAGGGTGCGAAGTGGTACACCCCCGAGATGTACAACTCGACGGCGAAGCTGGTGCGTTACCTCGCCGACAAGTACGACATCCCGCTCGACCGGCAGCACATCATCGGCCACGACGGCGTGCCGCCCACCAGTGCGGCCGGTACCAGGAACATGCACTGGGATCCGGGTCCCTACTGGGACTGGAACCGCTTCATGGCGCTGCTCGGCAAGCCGACGACCGTTCCGAGCGCCCCGAAAAGCAGTCCGCTCGTCACCGTCAGTCCACGGTTCAAGGACAACCAGCAGGCCTTCCGCGACTGCGAAAAGGGCGTCGATCTGCCGGTCCAGGGCAGCAGTGCCGTCCCGCTCCACACCGAACCCTCCACCGACGCACCGCTCTTCTCGGACCCCGGACTGCACACCGACGGCTCGCCCGGCACGAACTGTGCGGCCGACTGGGGCAGCAAGATCAGCGCGACCCACCAGGCGGTCGTCGCGGACCACGCGCCCGGTTGGACGGCGATCTGGTGGTACGGCAAGAAGGCCTGGTTCCAGACCCCGGCGCACACCCGGACCACTGTCCCGACCGCCGGCTACGTCGTACGCCCGAAGGAGGGCCGGACCGAGGTGCCGGTGTACGGGGTGGCCTACCCGGAGAAGTCCGAGTATCCCGCGGACTTCGCGGACAAGCGGGTCGGGACGGCGCTGCCGTACACGATCAAGGCCGGGCAGTCGTATCCCGGCGGGGGTGAGGCGCCGACCGGGTTCTTCTATGCCCCGACGATCGATGCGTCGTATCCCCTGGACCACTCCTACTTCCAGGGCCGGGAGAAGTATGTGACGGTGCAGATCGGGCACCGGGTGGCCTTCGTGAAGACGTCCGACGTGGATGTCGTAGCGGTGCGGTGAGTGCCGAGGGCGGGGGCGGGCGTCCTGGCGGGGCTCCGCTCCCGCACCCGTGCTCCTCATTCGCCCAATGGGTAAATTCTTCCGAATCGACTTGATTATCCGTCCAGGCGGAAAATCGCTCCCGTCCTGCCATTGCGGAACGGGCCCGGGGCAGTGCCCCGGTTTCGGGAAGCGGCGGGTAGGAGAGCAGGCCCCGCGCATCGGGCCTCGCCTCCTACCTCCGTCCCCCCGCCACCTCCCGGTCCACCTGCCCCGGCGACAACGCGTGCTCGATCGCCAGGATCCCCGCCCCCACCGCCGCCGCGTTCTCCCCCGTACGGCTCGGCTCGATCCGCAGCAGCTGCGTGGCCAGGGGATGTGAGCGCCGGTACACGGCTTCCCTCACTCCGGCGAGCAGTTGATCGTGTACGGCGGCCAGTGCACCGCCCATCACCACCGTGTCCGGGTTGAAGAAGTTCACCAGCCCCGCGAGGACCTCCCCGACAGCCCGGCCCGCCTCGCGCACCATCAGCACTGCCTCGCGGTTCCCGGACTTCACCAGCCGCACCACATCCTTGCCCGATGTCGCGTCCAGCCCAAGACCGGCCAGCTTCGCCGCCAGTGACGCACCGCCGGCCACGGCCTCCAGGCAACCCGAATTGCCGCACCGGCACGGCTCGTCGAGTTCCGCGACGCGGATATGGCCGATGTCGCCCGCGCAGCCCTGCGCCCCCCGGTGCAGCCGGCCGTCGGCCACGATCCCGCAGCCGATGCCCGTGCCGACCTTGATGTACAACAGGTAGCGGCAGTCGGGGAAGGCGCGGCGCTGCTCCGCCAGGGCCATGACGTTCACATCGTTGTCGACGAGTGCCCGTACCCCGAACCGGGCGGCGAAGAACTCCGGGATCGGGTACTGGTGCCAGCCCGGCATGATCGGCGGGTCGACCGGACGACCGGTGGAGAACTCCACCGGGCCCGGAACCCCGACCCCGATGGCCTTGAGTGCCCTGGGCGTCCGGCCCGCTTCCTCGAGGAGTGCGTGCACGGTCCGTTCGACATGGCGCAGTACGGAGTCGGGGCCGTCCCCGATCGCCAGGGGATTCTCCTGCGTCGCGAGCGTCGCACCGCCGATGTCCAGCAGTGCCACCCTGCAGTGCGAGGCTCCCAGGTCCACCCCGGCCACCGCATGCTCACGGGTCCGCAGCGCCAGTCGGCGAGGAGGGCGCCCCCCGGTCGAGGCGCCGTCCGCGTCCTCGTCCACGAATCCGTGCGCGATGAGCGCGTCCACTCGCTGGGAGACCGTCGAACGTGCCAGCCCGGTGATCCGGGCGATGTCGGCGCGCGTTGTCACGGCCCCCGAACTGATCAGCGCGAGCACCTCGCCGGGTGAGTGCGAGGAGACGGCGGACGGGCGATCCGACTGCAAAGACATGGCAGTCACCCTAAGGACGACTTCCGCTGCTCACAAGGCAGTTGGTGTTCGATTGTCGGCAAAAGTCTGCGCCAATTCGGCAAAGAGTAACGATGCAAGAACCCTTGACAGTCCAAAGTCTCGTCACGACTCTGCTCAACAGACCACTGACCGAGGAGCCGGTGATGCTGACGATGCAGGGCGTGTCCAAGAGCTTTCTCGGGGTGCGTGTGCTCCACGACGTGGAGCTCAGCCTCGAAGCCGGAGAAGTGCACGCCCTGGTGGGTGAGAACGGAGCGGGGAAGTCGACTCTGATGAAGATCCTCGCGGGTGAGCACTTACCCGACGCCGGGACCCTCACGATCGACGGAACCGAGCACTCCTTCAGTCACCCGGCCCAGGCACAGGCAGCCGGAATCGGCATCATCCACCAGGAGTTCGCGCTCCTGGCCCACCGCACCGTCGCCGAGAACGTCTTCCTCGGCCGGGAACCCACCCGGTACGGACTCGTCGACCGCGGGGCCATGGAACGGCGCACCGCCGAACTCCTCGAACGGATCGGCGCGACCGGCATCAGTCCGCGGACCCCCGTCCACGAGCTGTCGGTGGCCCGCCGGCAGACCGTCGAGATCGTCAAGGCGCTCGCTTCCGACGTCCGCATCCTGGTCATGGACGAACCCACCGCCCCGCTCGCCGACCACGAGGCCGGACAACTCGCCGCTCTGGTACGCCGCCTGGCCGCCCGCGGGCTCGGCATCCTCTACATCTCGCACCGGCTCCGCGAGGTCTTCGACCTCTCGCAGCGCATCACCGTCCTCAAGGACGGCCGCCGCGTCACCACCCTCACCACCCGCGACACGGACGCCGACACCGTCGTACGCGCCATGGTCGGCAGGGAACTGGGCGCGTATTACCCGCCCCGCGCCCGGCCCGAGGAACTGGGCGAGCAGCGGCTCACCGTACGGGGCGGCGGCAACGCCCGTATCTCCGGCATCGATCTGACGCTGCGGGCCGGAGAGGTCGTCGGCGTCGCCGGGCTCCAGGGCTCCGGCCGCACCGCCCTCGCCCGCGCCCTGTTCGGCGCCGACCCCTTCACCACCGGCGCCATGACCGTCGGCGGCCGACCCCTGCGCCCGGCCCGCCCGAGGGACGCCATTCGGGCCGGGATCGCCCTGGTCACCGAGGACCGCAAGACCGAGGGCCTGGCGCTGCGCCAGTCGGTGCGCGACAACGCACTGCTCGTCACCCGGGCGGTGCCCGCCCGTTCCAGGCCGCCGACGGGCCGTGAGGTCACCGCTCTGCTGGAGCGCGTACGCCTGCGGGCCGACGGCGAGGACCAGCAGGCCCAGTACCTCTCGGGCGGCAACCAGCAGAAGGTCGTCATCGCGAAGTGGCTCGCCGCCCGCCCCCAGGTCCTGCTGTTCGACGAACCCACCCGTGGTGTCGACGTCGGCGCCAAGGCGGCCATCCACACCCTGGTACGGGAACTGGCGCGCGAGGGTCTCGCCGTACTGATCATCTCCTCCGAACTGCCCGAGCTGATCGGAATGAGCGACCGCATCCTCGTCATGTCCGAGGGGCGCCTCGCGGGCGAACTCCCCGCCGGAGCGACGGAGGAGACCATCATGCGGGTCGCCACCGGCGGCGCCGAAGCGCGGAAGGGGGCCGCATGACCGCCCTGCGCCCCGACGTCCGGGAACCCGTCTCCAGCCCGCGGACCCGGCGGCCGGCGGTGTCGCACTTCACCGGCCCCATCACCGGTGTCTGGCTCGCGGCGCTCGCCGTCACCGTCCTCGGCTGGATCGTCGTCGCCGCCCGCGGTGGGGACTTCCTCACCGTCACCACCGTCGTCGCGATCCTGCAGAACTGTGTTGCCCTCGGCCTCGTCGCCGTAGGACAGACCGTCGTCATCCTCACCGGCTCACTCGATCTGTCCGTGGCGTATCTGATCAGCCTGGGTACGCTCGTGGCCGCCGAGACGATGGAGAGCGGCAGCGTCCTCCTCGCAGTCCTGGCAGTCCTCGCGCTCTCCGCCGCTGCCGGTCTCGTCAACGGCTTGATCATCACCGGTCTGAAGGTCAACGCCTTCATCGCCACCCTCGGAACCGCGTTCGTCCTGCGCGGCTGGATCGAGGACAACTACACGGGCCCGGCGGGCAAGGTCCCCGCCTCCTTCCAGCACCTCGGCTACGACCGGATGGGCCCGGTCCCCGTCTCCGTCTTCCTGCTGCTGGCCGTCGCCGCCGTCGTCTGGCTGATCACCCGCCGCACCAGGCCCGGCCATCACATGTACGCGACGGGTGGCGACGAGCACGCGGCGCGCCTCTCCGGTGTCCGCACCCGGCGCACGGTCGTCCTCGCCCACATCCTCTGTTCCCTGTGCGTCGGCGCAGCTGCCCTCTTCCTCGCCGCCCGGCTCGGCGCCGGAGCCCCGTGGGCCGGCACGGAGGCCCGCTACGACCTGGAGTCGATCGCCGCCGTCGTCCTCGGCGGCACCGCACTCGCCGGAGGCCGCGGGGGAGTGACCGGGACCCTCGGCGGCGTCCTCGTCCTGTCCGTACTCGACAACGTCTTCAACCAGCTCGGCGTCGACCCCTTCTTCAAGAACGTGGTCCGGGGCGTCGTCATCATCGCGGCCGTCGCCGTCTACGCCCGAGGCCGCCGCACCCCGCAGGGGAGGACCGCATGACCACCGCAACCGCCTCGCTCGGCCGCCGCACCGTCCGCTCCCTGGGCACCGGCGCCCCCGTCTACGGGCTGCTCCTCGTGCTCCTCGGCGCTCTCGCCCTGACCGACCCGGGCTTCTACGAACCCGACCGCCTCCTCGCCTTCGTCAGACGCGCGGCCCCCCTCGTCATCCTGGCCGCGGGCCAGTATCTGGTCATCGTCTGCGGCGAGTTCGACCTCTCCGTCGGGGCGATCGTCACCGCGGGCGTGGTCGTCGCCGCCGAGCTGTACGGCTCGTTCCCCGACGCCCCCTGGCTGCTCGTCACCGCCGTCCTCCTGCTCGCCGGAGCCCTCGCCGGTCTGGTCAGCGGACTGATCACCACTCTCCTGCGCGTGCCGTCGTTCATCGCCACGCTCGGCATGATGCTGATCCTCGAGGGCGCTGTCTTCTTCTGGACCGGAGGCTCCCCCCACGGCATGCTGCCCGCCGAGTTCCGCCGACTCGGCCGCGCAGCCGTGTTCGGCTGGCTGCCCTGGGCCGTCCTCGCCTGTCTCGCCGCGGGAGCCCTCGCCGTACGGCTGATGCGTTCCGACTTCGGCCGTACGCTCCTCGCGGCCGGCGACAGCGAACGCGCCGCCGCGCTCGCCGGAGTCCGGGTCGCCCGCGCCCGTACCATCGCCTTCGTCCTCTCCGGCACCGCGGCCGCGCTCGCCGCCGTCCTCGTCGGCGGCTTCTCCGGAGTCTCCGCGCAGGCGGGCCGCGGGTACGAGTTCGAGGCGATCACCGCAGTCGTCCTCGGCGGCGTCGTGCTCGGCGGCGGGCGCGGCTCCGTCATCGGCGCGATGGCCGGAGCGCTCTCACTCCAGGCGCTGTTCACCCTGCTCAACCTGCAGGGCGTCTCCGGAGCCCTGGAATCGACCGTGCAGGGGGTCGTCGTCATCGCCGCCGTCGCCCTCGGCGCCGCCGACTGGTCCCGGCTGCGCCGTCGCCGTACCCACCCCTCGGGAGTGAAACGATTATGAGTACCCGCATGGCACGCCACGCACTCGCGCCCGTCACCGTTCTGTTGGGCGCGGCACTGCTCGCCGGCTGCACGAGCGATGCACCGCCGGGCGCACCCGCCGCCTCCGGCAGCGCCGACGGCACCGGATCGGGCACCGGAAAGCAGTCGAAGTTCTTCGACCGGGCCGAATACGAACGGCAGCTCGCCCTCGCCGACGAGACCCCGCAGGGCCCTGCGGACAAGCCGTGGGAGCAGATGCTCAGCCCGGAGCTCATCGACACGACGCAGTACAAGAAGAAGAGCCCCGGCTCCGTCCACCTCTGCTTCTCCAACGCGGGTGTCTTCAACCCCTGGCGCCAGGTCGGCCTGAAGAACATGCAGGCCGAGGCCGCGCTCCACAAGGAGATCGGCGAGTTCACCGTCCTGGACGCCCAGGGCAAGGACGACAAACAGATCTCCGACATCCAGGAACTCACCGGCAAGGGCTGCGACGCCCTGATCGTCTCCCCGAACACGACCGCCACCCTGACCCCCGCCGTCGAGCAGGCCTGCGCCAAGGTACCCGTCATCGTCTTCGACCGGGGCGTCGAGACCGACTGCGCCGTCACGTTCATCAACCCCATCGGCGGTTACGGGTACGGCGCGGTCGCCGCCGACTTCCTCGTCGAGCAGGTCAAGCCGAAGGGGAAGATCCTCGCCCTGCGGATCTCGCCGGGCGTCGACGTTCTGGAGACCCGGTGGTCGGCCGCGAAGGTCGCGTTCGACAAGAGCGGACTGGACGTGGTGGACGTGAAGTTCACCGATGGCGACCCGGCCAGAACCAAGTCGATCGTCAGCGACGTACTGACCCGCAACGGCGACATCGACGGCGTGTGGATGGACTCCGGTGCGACGGCCGTCGCCGCCGTCGAGGCGTTCGAGGACGCGGGCAAGGACGTGCCGCCGATCACCGGCGAGGACCAGCAGGACTTCCTCCAGGCGTGGAAGGAGAAGAAGCTAACGGCCATTGCACCGTCGTACCCCACCTTCCAGTGGCGCACCCCTGTCATCGCGGCGCTGAGGATCCTCGGCGGACAGCAGGTCCCCAAGGAGTGGAAGCTCCCGCAGCCCACCGTCACCCAGGACACCCTCGACCAGTACCTCAAGCCCGGCATGCCGCCGCTGCACTACGCGATGTGCGGCTGCGAGAAGCTCCCCGGGTTCCCGAAGAAGTGGGGAGGCAAGGAGTGAGCGCCGCCCTGCCGCTCGGGGCCAACCCATGGATCTGGCACTCCCCGGTGACGTACGAAGCACTGGGCGACGTCCTGCCGCTCCTCTCGGCGTGGGGCTTCGACTGCGTCGAGATCCCGATGGAGAACGAACGCGACTGGGAACCCGTGGCCGTCACCAAGCTCCTCGAGGCCTCGGGGCTCGCCCCGGCCGCGGTCGTCGCCGTCATGCCGCCGGACCGCAATCTGGTGCGTACCGACCCACAGACCGTCGCGGTCACCCAGGACTATCTGCGCCGCTGCGTGGACGCCGCCCATGCCCTGTCCGCCCCCACGGTGGCCGGACCCGTCTACACCGCGGTCGGCCGTACCTGGCGGATGGACCGCATCGAACGGGCGGCGGCCTACGCGGAGTTGCGCGAGAACCTCGCCCCCGTCGTCGACCATGCGCGGGCCGCGGGCGTACGGATCGCGGTCGAGCCGCTCAACCGCTACGAGACCAGTCTCCTCAACACCGTCGGTCAGACCCTCGACGCCCTGGCCGGACTTCCCGAGGACACCATCGGCCTCGCCCTCGACACCTACCACCAGAACATCGAGGAACGCTCCCTGCCCGATGCCGTACGCCGCGCGGCGGGGCGCATCGTCCACGTCCAGGTGTGCGCGAACGACCGGGGCACCCCCGGTGCCGACTCCCTGGACTGGCCCGGCTTTCTCACCGCACTCACCACGAGCGGCTACCGGGGTCCGCTCTGCATCGAGTCGTTCACCGCGCACAACGACGCCATCGCGATCGCCGCGTCCGTCTGGCGGCCGCTCGCCGACACGCAGGACGCCATCGCCACCGAGGGGCTGGCCTTCCTTCGCCGCACCCTCGCCGCCAGTCCCGTCCCCCGCTGACCACCCCCCAAGTCCCTTACGGATCCCGACCCAGAAAGGACACTATCCGTGAGCCAGCCCGTGACCTGTCATGCTCGTGACATACGACGGGCGGTCATCGCATTAGTGAGCGCACTGCTGCTCGCGCTGACCGCCCTGCCCGCAACCGCCCAGGCCGCCACCGCGGCCAAGGGCCCCGCCTTCCGCGTCCTGCTCTTCACCCGCGCCGTCGGCTATGTGCATGCCTCCATCCCGGCCGGCGTCAAGATGCTCAAGGAGCAGGCCGCCGCCAACAACTTCGCCCTCGTCGAGAGCGCCGACCCCACGGTCTTCGACGACGCGAAGCTCAAGGACTTCGACGCGATCGTCATGCTGCAGAACTCCGGCATGGTCTGGGACACCGACGCCCAGCGCCAGGCGATGCAGACGTACGTGCGGGGCGGTGGCGGTGTCGTCGCCATCCACAACACCCTGGACATGGGAATCGAGTCCGAATTCCCCTGGTGGGACCAGGCCATCAACGGCGGCGTCCACATGCCCGCCCACTCGCCCGGCGTCCTCCAGGGAACCGCCAAGGTCGCCGACCGCGTCCACCCCTCCACCGCCGGACTCCCGGAACGCTGGGAGCGCCCCGAGGAGTGGTACAACTTCGACAAGAACCCCCGGGGTGACGTCCACGTCCTCGTCACCGCCGACGAGACCACGTACAACCCCGGCGGCTCCGCCATGGGCGCCGACCACCCCATCTCCTGGTGCCGCAACACCGAGGGCGGCAAGGTCTGGGCCACAGCCATGGGCCACGACACCCCCGCCTACAGCGAACCCGCGTTCCGCAGCCACGTCCTCGGCGGCATCGAGTGGGCCGCGGGCCACAAGCCCGGCGACTGCGGCGGCACCGTCTGGAGCGGCTACGAGAAGGTCACCCTGGACGACAACACCGCCGACCCGATGGAGCTCGACGTCGCCAAGGACGGCCGTGTCTTCTACATCCAGCGCAGCGGCGAGGTGAAGATCTACGACCCGGCGACCCACGCCACCAGCACGGCCGGCAAGCTCGACGTCTACACCGGTGGTGAGGACGGTCTGGTCGGCATGGAGCTCGACCCGTCCTTCAAGGACAACCACTGGATCTACCTCTACTACGCTCCCGCCGGAGCGTCCGACGACGTCAACCGCCTCTCCCGTTTCACGGTCAAGGGCAACACCCTCGACCTCGCGAGCGAGAAGAAGCTCCTCGACGTCCCCGCCTACCGCGACCGCACCTTCCCCGAACCCGGACACACCGGCGGCGCCGTCGAATTCGGCCCGAACCGCACCCTCTATCTCGGCGTCGGCGACGACACCCCGCCCAACCTCGACCCCAACTGGCAGGGATACGCGCCACTCGACTGGCGCGAGGGCAAGCAGATGCTCGACGCCGCCCGCACCGCGGGCAACACCAACGACCTGCGCGGCAAGATCCTGAGGATCAAACCGAAGGACTCCGGCGGCTACACCATCCCCAAGGGCAACCTCTTCGCCGAGGGGACCGCGAAGACCCGCCCCGAGATCTACGCCATGGGCTTCCGCAATCCGTTCCGCTTCACCGTCGACCCGAAGACCGGCTACGTCCATGCCTCCGACTACGGGCCCGACCGCGGCCTGCCGACCACCGACCGCGGACCCGAGGGCCTCGTCGAGTACAACGTGATCAAGAAGGCCGGGAACTTCGGCTGGCCGTTCTGCCACGGCAACAACCAGGCGTACGCCCCGTACAACCCGGACACCAAGGAGGTCGGCGCCAAGTTCGACTGCGCCGCCCCGGTCAACCCCTCGCCGAACAACACCGGTCTGACCGAACTCCCGCCGATCCAGCAGCCGGAGATCTGGTACGGCTATGGAGCGTCGAAGGAGTTCCCCGAGGTCGGCAGCGGCGGCTCGGCCCCGATGAGCGGGCCCGTCTACCACTACGACAGCAAGAACCCGTCCACCACCAAGTTCCCCGCCTACTTCGAGGGCGCGAGCTTCTTCTACGAGTGGTCGCGCAATTTCGTCAAGGAAGTCCGCTTCGGCCAGGACCAGAAGCTCCTGAAGATCAATGACTTCCTCTCCTCGCAGAAATTCAACAAGCCGATGGACATGACGTTCGGCCCCGACGGATCGCTGTACGTCCTCGAATGGGGCAGCTCCTTCGGCGGCGGCAACAACGACTCCGGGCTCTACCGGATCGACTACGCGCAGGGGAAGCGCATCCCGGTCGCCAAGGCCACCGCCTCCGCCACCGACGGACCCGTCCCGCTGAAGGTCGACTTCTCCAGCAAGGGCAGCAACGACCCCGACGGTGACGCACTCAGCTACGCCTGGGACTTCGACGGCGACGGCACGTACGACTCCACCGAAGCCGACCCCACCCACACCTACACGGCCAAGGGCGACTTCGTCGCCCAGCTCAAGGTCACCGACTCCACCGGCAAGTCCGGCTACGCCAACATCCCCGTCACCGCCGGGAACACCGCCCCCAAGGTGACCATCGACTTCCCGGTCAGCGGCAAACTCATCGAGTTCGGCGACAAGATCCCGTACAAGGTCACCGTCACGGATCCCGAAGACGGCCCGGTCGACTGTTCCAAGGTCACCGTCAACCCGGCTCTGGGACACGATGACCACGAGCATCCCACCACCGACCTCCCCGGCTGCGAAGGCACCGTGGACACCGGCGACCTGGGGGGCCACCCGGAGGGCGCCGACCTCACCTACGTGCTCAACGCCAAATACACCGACCGGGGCGGCGACGGCGTCTCGGCCCTCACCGGCTACGGTCGCGCCGTGCTCCAGCCCAAGCACAAGCAGGCGGAGTACTACGACGCCCAGTCCGGCACCCGGATCGTCTCCCAGGCAGGAGCCGAGAACGGAAAGCGCATCGGGGACATCTCCCACGGCGACTGGGTCGCTTTCGACCCGATGAGCGTCGAGGGCATCGGCTCCGTCAGCTACCAGTTGTCCTCACCGTACGGGGTCGGCGCGATCGAACTGCGCGCGGACGCTCCCGACGGCACTCTGCTCGCCACCACTCCGGTTCCCAATACCGGCGGCTGGGACACCTATCGGCCCACCCCGGCCGTACCCGTCCAGGAACTGAAGGGCACCCACAAGCTGTACCTCGTCTTCACCTCGCCGCAGAACAACTCCTTCGACGTGGACGCGGTCGACTTCAGGAGCTCCTGACCCTCCGTCCCGTCCGACAGAGCACAGCACGCACAACAGCGTGCCGCGGGTCCGATGTGTCGGCATCGGACCCGCGGCAGGCATGTCCCGGACAGCGCAGCGTCAGCGAGTGCCGACCGCGGCACGCACCGCCCGCCGGGCCATCGCGCAGTCGTCATGCAGCCGACGCAGCAGCAGCCGCTGCTCCTCGCCCGACGGCAGCGCACCCGGCCGGTCCTGAGTCCCGATTGTGGCCACGCCCTCCCGCATGGCCCGCTGCACCGCCATCTCGTACGTACGGATCTCCCGTGTCAGGACGAGCATCAGGTTCACCAGGAACGCGTCCCGCGCCGCAGGCCCTGCCGCCTGTGCCAGCTGGCTGATCTGTCGCCGCGCCACCGGCGCGTCACCCAGCACCGTCCACAGCGTTGCCAGGTCGTACCCCGGCAGATACCAGCCCGCGTGCTCCCAGTCCACCAGCACCGGACCCGTGGGCGACAGCAGGATGTTGGAGAGCAGGGCGTCGCCGTGGCAGAACTGCCCCATGCCGTGGCGGCCGCCCGCATGCGCCAGACCGTGCAGCAGCTTCTGCAGGTCGCCCAGATCACGGTCGGTGAAGAGCCCCAGCTCGTGGTAGCGCGCGATGCGGGATGCGTAGTCCAGTGGGGCGTCGAAGAGCCCCGCGGCCGGTCGCCACGCGTTGACCCGGCTGATCGCGCCGAGCGCTGCCCGCACATCGGCGCGGGGCGGAGCCTCCGTAGGGTGCCTGATCAGCGCCGCCACCCGCCCAGGCATTCGCTCGATGACCAGGGTGCAGTTCTCGGGATCCGCCGCGATGAGCCGCGGTACCCGGACCGGCGGGCGGTGCCGGACGAACGCCCGGTATGCCGCTATCTCGTGGCGGAACCGCTCGGACCATGCGGGAGAGTGGTCCAGTAAACACTTGGCTACCGCCGTCGTGCGCCCGGTTGTGCCGACGATGAGCACTGAACGCCCGCTGCGCCGCAGCACCTGGACCGGATTGAACTCCGGGCAGATCCGGTGCACCGAGGCGATCGCCATCCTCAGCTGTGCACCCTGCGGGCCGGACAGGTCCAGCCGTCCGCTGAGGGGGCCGGAACCCGGTCCCGCCGGCCTCCGGGGCCGGACCGTGCCGGGAGCCGACGGTGCGGCGCGGCGGTCGAGGTACGGTCCGCCGCCCGCCCCCAGCGGACGCAGCGGTCGGGGCGGGGCGGACACGGAGGACGATGCTGTGTACATGGGCGAGACAGATCCCTTCGTGCGCCGACAAGTTGCGTGCACCGCCCCGGCCGGCGGCCGTTCGGCACCCTGGGGAGTACCTAGGGCTGCCGGACGGGGTGGCGCTTTCCTACCTGACACCGGACCGCGGGTTGCGGACCATCTGGCGGACCCTGGCGAACCCTGGCGAATAGTCGCAACGCATCTGACAGGGGGCTAGTGTCAACACAGCCGAGAACCTGGGGGCTTGACGTGACCGGAGAACCCAACACCCGCCTGTCTGACCTGTTCGGCCTTGCCGGCTGGTCCAAGGGCGAACTCGCGAGAATGGTGAACCGGCAGGCGGCGGCCATGGGCCACCCGCAGCTGGCCACCGACACCTCGCGGGTGAGGCGTTGGATCGACATGGGGGAATCCCCACGCGATCCCGTGCCCGAAGTGCTGGCTGCCCTGTTCACCGAGCGGCTCGGTCGTGTCGTGACCATCGAGGACCTCGGGTTCGGCCGGCGCGGGCGTGTGGGGAAGCGGCGAGAGGACGGGACGCAGGACAATCCCGACGAACTGCCGTGGGCGCCCGAACGGACGGCAGCGGTCCTCACCGAATTCACGGGAATGGACCTCATGCTCAACCGACGCGGCTTGGTGAGCGCGGGCGCCGCGCTCGCCGCAGGATCGACCATCACCGGCCCCATGCACGACTGGCTGCACACCGACCCCGTTCTGGCGGCCGACGCTCCACGGAGCGACGCTCCCGTCCACGCGGACCAGGCCGGTTTCGACCGGTACGAGGCCGCCCCCATCGGATCGGAGGAGATCGAGGCGCTGGAGCGGTCCGTCGAGGTGTTCCGCGCCTGGGACGCCTCCCGGGGTGGCGGACTCCAGCGGAAGGCCGTCGTGGGCCAGCTCAACGAGGTGGGCGGCATGCTCACCTACCACCACCCCGACCATCTGCAGCGCCGCCTCTGGGGCGTCGCCGCCAACCTCGCTGTTCTCGCGGGGTGGATGTCCCACGACATCGGTCTGGAACCCACGGCCCAGAAGTACTTCGTGATCGCCGCCCATGCGGCGCGCGAGGGAGGCGACCGCCCGCGCGCGGGCGAGGCGCTCTCCCGGGCGGCCCGTCAGATGGTCCACCTGGGCCGCCCCGACGACGCCCTGGACCTGATGAAGCTGGCCAAGTCCGGTTCGGGGGACATGGTGCTGCCACGCACCCAGGCGATGCTGCACACCATCGAGGCGTGGGCACAGGCGTCCATGGGCCGCGGGCAGGCCATGCGCCGCACCCTCGGCCAGGCCGAGGACCTCTTCGTATCGGACAAGGGAGATGTCCCGCCGCCCAGTTGGATGCAGATGTTCGACGAGGCGGATCTGCACGGCATGCAGGCGTTGGCGTTCCGTACGCTCGCCGAGCACGAGCCGGCGGCGGCGATCGTCGCCCAGCGCCATGCCAAGCAGGCACTGGAGCTGCGCGTCAACGGGCGCCAGCGCTCGAAGATCTTCGACTACATCTCGCTCGCCTCGGCGTGCTTCATCGCCGACGACCCGGAGCAGGCCGACCGTTACGCACGGCTCGCCCTGGTGTCGATGGGGGAGACCTCCTCGCACCGCACCTGGGACCGACTGCGCGAAATGTACCGGCTCACCGGTCAGTTCGCGGGATACGCGAAGATCCAGGACCTGCGCGAGGAGATCGAGCTCGCCCTGCCGCAGAGTTCGATCATCAAGCGACCCAGGCGTTCGGAGATCTGATCGGCCGACGCCGCGAAGAGGCGGAGCGTCCACCACTGCCGAGCAGGGCATGCGTAGGGGGTCTCGGCCGTCTGCGTTCCTGTGCCGCGCTCTGATTCGCTCTGCTCTCGCGCTCCGGCGGCCTACCGGGCGTTCACGCCCCGATGCGGGCGACCAGCACGCATGCGTCGTCCAGGCGCTCGGTCCCGCCGAACTCCTCGACGACGGCACGTACGCACTCCTGTGCCGTACGGGCCTCGGCGAAGCGCGGTGCGAGACCGAGCAGTGCCTCCGGGCCCGTCCCCGGGTCATTGCGGCGGGTCAGTCCGTCGGTGTGCAGAACCAGCACATCACCGGGCAGCAGGTGCACTTCGTCCTGCTCGTACGCGACCCCCGACGCGGCACCGAGCAGGACCCCGTCCGGCGGGGGCAGTGGGCGTCCCGCTCCGTTGCGGAAGAGCAGTGGCGCGGGATGGCCGGCCTGCGACCAGGCGAGGGTGCCGGTCGCCGGTTCGAAACGGCAGCACACCGCGCTGCCGAGAGCGGGCTGGGCCGACGATTGGAGTAACTGGTTGAGATGGCCCATCAGAGCGCCCGGCTCGATGCCGGCGACGGCCATGCCGCGCAGTGCGCCCAGCAGCATCGCCATGGCCGTGGTGGCCGGGATGCCATGACCGGTCAGATCGCCGACCGTGAGGAGCGTTCTGCCGTCGGGCAGCTCCAGTGCGTCGTACCAGTCGCCGCCGATCAGGGCGCTGGAGTCCGAAGGAAGATAGTGCGCCGCGACATCCAGTGCGCCGGGTCCCTGTTGCGGCAGGCGCAGTGAGCCGCGCCACGGGGGCAGCACGGTCTCCTGCAGCTCGACCGCCATCCGTCGTTCGGTCTGCGCCATGTGCTGCTGGCGCCGGACCGACTCACGGGTCCGGCCCACCACACGCTGGCTGCGGCGCAGTTCGCTCACATCGCGCAGAACCGCCCACATGGAGGCGGTGCAGCCGTCCGCGTCGAGGACGGGCTCGCCCATCATGTGCAGGGTGCGCATTCGTCCGTCAGCCCGCAGAATGCGGAACTCGCCGTCTATCGGCTTCCCGTCGACCAGACAGGCCGTCACCAAAGAGGTGAGCAACGGCTGATCCTCCGGAAAGAGCACAGACGGAAGCTCGTCGAGCGACAGTGGTCCCGCCTGTGGGGACCGGCCGAAGATCTGGAAGAGCTCCTCCGACCAGCTGACCTCGTCGGTCAGCAGATTCCACTCGGCGCTTCCCACACGGCTGAGCAGTGAACCGGGCCGCGGCTCGTCGAACGGCTTCTCCCCGGCGGGCTCCGGCTTCTCGGCGAGCTGCTCCGCATCCCCCGTCGGCATACCTTCCTTCAGCTGTCCCAGATGCGCGCCGAGATCGTCGAGATGATGGACCGCCAGTTCGCAGAGCGCACGCTGCCAGCGCAGCTGCGGATCGTCCTCGTCGACCAGGACGGCGTCGCGCCGCACCGCGTCCACGTCTCCGCGCAGCCGAAGGGTCCGGTCGATCAGCACATCGACGGCGTCGCGTTCGGGCGGCTGCGGGGCGGGGCGGTCCGCGAACAGATGGGGCGGCATCTCGTACTCCGATACAGGCACGGCACGACCAGGTCGGAAGGTGACCGATGACGACTGTGGCACAGGCCGAGGAAGCCCGTAAGCGATTTGGCAACACTCGATACGTAGTTGCATCTGGCATATGCCATAGGCGGCCTGGGTGGCGGATTTTCCGAACAGCCTTGCTGTATAAGAGTGTTGATGCAAGTCATCCGGCGTGTGCGACGCCGCGCGCGCCGGAGTGCGCCGGGTCCCGCGGGTCGCGCAGCACCCGGTCCGGGCATATGCGAGGAGCCCCTGTGGACGTGCAGGGGCTCCGGGGGCCGATGGTGGCCTCGGCTAACAGACGGCGATGCGCCCGTACGAGCCGACCTCCCACTTCCATTCCAGGGTCTCGCCCGGGAACGTGGTCCAGCACTGCTTGTCCGGACCGTTGTTGATGACCAGCTGGATGTGCATGTTCTTTCCGCAGTTGTTGGTCGTCCAGGCCGTCTTCTTCTGCTTGACGACCTCACGCGCGATACAGGCGGGCGCGGTGCCACCCGCGGCGGCCGCCGGGCCCGCCGCGGTCAGCGTGGCCGCAGCGATCAACGCCGTGGCGGCGGCGGTCGTCAGGGTGTTCTTGAAGCGCATGGGTGTCGTTCCTCCGGCAGTCGTTGCTGTACTGGGCACAGTGATCAACGAGCGACGTCGCTCTTCGTGGCGCCGTCCGCGAAGGGCGACGGATGGGCGCCCGCCACCTCCTGCAACACCTGACCGTTCCTAACCAGTGTGCGTGAGTGAGTCCTGGACCCACTGTTGCGTACTGGGCGCATCCCGAGCGGTGTTGGATGCGCTGGGTTCCCGCGTTCGCGTCCCGTTCGGTGACGGCCCTGCGGGGGGCCGGTCCGTTGCGGGTGGGCGGGTTCCCTCACGCCCCCGGGTGCCTGGTCCGGCCTGGGCGGTCCGATGCCCCGCACGATCGCTCCGGTCGTGCGGGGGGCGGTGCCGTCCGACGCCGGACCGGGTGTCCGAGGGCGCGTCGTCCGATCGCGATGCCCGCGGCATCGTGACGGGACATGGTGCGATGCGCGGTGACCAGTGGCTTCTGCCAGTGCTGGGCACCCCACAAAGTGGTGTAGGCGGGGTCGACCGCGACGATCGCAAGGCCGTGTTCGGCGGCCATGGAGACGAGCCGGGCCTTGAGCCTGCCGGTCGGGATGCCGGAGATGAGCTGCCGGAACCGTTTCCTGCGGCCGTGTTTCTCCCGGGTCTTCTCGGTGGTGAAGTCGAGGTCTTCGATGCCGATCGCCGCGACACCGACACGCCTCGCCCAGTGGATCAGCCGGGTCAGCGCGTGGCGGAGCTGCGCGTCGCGGTGACCGGCGGTTCCGGACAGGTCGAAGCCGAAGCGGCGCGGGTCGCCGATGGGGTTGCCGTGCGAGTCGAGCCGGTAGGCGGCGAAGTGGTCGGCGTTGGTGTCGACGCCGATCATGCCCCGGGCGCGGGCGGCCTCCAGCGGGATGGTCTTCACGACGGGGCGCTGCCACGAGGCCGTGAGGTACCAGCGGCCGCGCTCCGTATCGAGGTGGATGCGGTACGCGACGGCCCGGTTCGCCGCGACGCGGTCGGCCCACTCCGCACCCCGGTGCGCGAACGCGATCCGGGGGGTGAGGACGTACCGGCCGTGCCCGGCGTTGGCCAGGTGCGCGAGCGGGGCAGGCAGTCTGATGCTGACCTCGCCGTCCGGGGTGACGCGGATCGTCTCGTTCCCGAACCGCTTCCCCGACTCACCGTCCGCGGCGATGAACCAGCGCTCCGCCTCCCACCGTTGCCGCCACTGGTCTTCGGTGAGCCCGGCCTGGGCGAGGTGGTGGCGGGTGTTGAGGAGACGTTTGCCGCCCCGCACGACACGCACCCGTCCGGCCTGCCGGTCGGCGACAACGGCCGCATGCCGCGCCTCCAGCATCACGAGACGGCGGGATTTGCGGAACCACTCGTTCTTCGACCGGTAGCCACCCGCCGCCCGCTTGGTGCCCTTCTCCCCGATCGGGAGAGACAGGCGGTGCCGCAGCATCTTGATCCCGGCTTCCAGTGTCTGGATGTGTGCTGCCTGGCAACGGCGCGTGAGCGCCCACTGATCGTGGGTGGCCTTGGTGATCGCACCCGCGATCCGCGAAGACGACTCCTTCGTCAGCTCCCGCTTACGCGTGGCCCAGGTGTCCGCGCTGTGCTCCAGACCGTCCGCACAGCGGGCCTTGAGATCACGGGAGGCCAACGCACCCTGGTGCTCACCGACCGCGCGCAGGACTTTCTCGTCCTGGGGAGTGAGGTGCCCCAGCCGGTCCCGGACCGCCACCCCGCAGGGCCCGGGCACCACGAAGGGCGCGGCCAACTCCCGCACACCACCCACCACATCACCCCCGCCCTCAAAGGCCAGCCACCCGCTGTCCAGCCCAACGAGCAGCAGCCGCCAAGGTCACCCATTCGACCCCAGAACCCCCGTTCACGCCCCCACAAACCCGCTGACGGGACTCACTCCCGCACACCACCACTCACTTCAGCTCAGCAAACCGACAGCAGCTCACAACCCTGCGCCTCCGGTACGAGGTTCGCAGCCGCCCCTGGCCGAGGCCGGTATCGAGCCTGCCGTGCGCATATCCGCTCGGCGACGGACACGCCGTGGAAGCCGAGTCCCTCGGCGGTGCTCGCGACGGTGTCCACGGCTTCCGGCCCCGCGTGCGGGCCGAATGCGGGGAGATCGATGCCTGGGCGAGGGGTGCGCACGGGGGGTCTCCTCGGGTTCGGCGGCGGGTGTCTGCGGGACTGCGGTACCCGGCATTCAAGACCGGCGACGCGCCTGACCCTGATCGCTGCGCACCGATGTCCGGGGCGGGAATGTCGGCGGACCCACCCGCGTTACAGCGGCAGAACGAAAACGACACCCATTCCCACAAGCTTGGAACTGGGGTCGGTGGAAACGACCGGAGGTGCCCATGGCACGCAGTGAAACCCGCCCCGTCGTCACTCTGAGGTCGACGGCCGGTACCGGACAGACGTATGTGACCCGCAAGAGCCGCCGCAACAACCCCGACCGGCTGGTGCTGCGCAAGTACGACCCCGCCGCGGGGCAGCACGTCCTCTTCCGCGAGGAACGCTGACCCCTCGAGCCCGACCGGCAGTAGCAAGCCCTCCCCACAGCAGCAAGGAAGGAACGCGCATGAAGCCCCGCATCCACCCCGTCTCCCGTCCGGTCGTCTTCCGCGACCGTGCCGCGGGGGTCGCCTTCCTGACCCGCTCGACCGCCGACTCCGACCGGCGCGTGGAGTGGGAGGACGGCGCCAGCTACCCGGTCATCGATGTCGAGACCTCGTCGGCGAGCCACCCCTTCTACACCGGCACCCATCGCGTGCTGGACACGGCGGGCCGGATCGAGCAGTTCCGGCGGCGCTACGGGACCACGGCGCCCGTCGGGCGCTGAGGCTCGTGTGTCGCGTCACAGTGGGCGGTACGGATTCGAGGGAACGGAATCCAATGGTTTATCGTTCACCTATATGTGGATGACGCGCACAGCGCCCACCCCCGAGCTGCCCCGGCTGGATTCCCCCGATCCGGCCGGGGCCTCTCTCTGCCCGCCCTTCATTGCCGTGATGCGCGCCGTGGCACCACCTCGACCAGCAACGCACCTGCCGCCGGCACCGCCGCGACCACGGCTGCGGTGCCCGGCCAGAGCCGTACCGCCAACGCCGTGACCGCCGCACCCGCCACGACGGCGAGAAGCCGGCCGATCACCCAGCCGTCCCCCTCGCGCAACGCACCCAGCGCCACGCGGCTGACGAGGGATGTCAGCGTGCCGGTGAAGTAATTGGTCGGCGTCGGGCGGATGCGACCCTGAATCCCCATCGCCAGGGCAATGACCGCCAGCAGCCCCAACCGGCCCCAGTCGGACGTGACCGGGGCGAGCCCCCACATCACGGCTCCGGTCGCGAGCAGCGCCACCTCGACCAGCAATATCACCGACAGCCGGTACCGAAGCCGCTCACTCATCCACGCACCGCACGCGACGCCGCAGCCGTACGCGACGAGCGCGGTCACGACACGCAGCGCCACCCCGTCCTCCCCGGCACCGGCGGCGGAAACACCCAGCAGCACCAGATTCCCCGTCATCACCCCGGCGAAGACCTGGCCGACGCAGATGAAGACGAACGCATCCGCCGCGCCGGACGCGGTGGAGAGCAGTATCAGGACCCATTCGCTTCGCGGATCGCGCACGGAACCCGTGCTCGGGCGGCCGGTGGGCACAGTGGGACTGGACACGCCTGACACCCTAGGGTTCGGTGGTGTGAACAGACACATACACGTCGCGCGACTCCACAACTCCCGCCACGTCGGCGGATAGCAGGGCGCCGAGGGACACACAGCCCGGTGGGGTCGGCTCTCCTCGAACCGGCAGGGACCCGTCAGCCGGCGGCGCGCGGTACGACCGTCGAGAGCGCCTGAGTCAGTGCGTGCCAGTCCGCGCTGATGATGCTGGCGCGCCGTCCGGAGAGTTGAGTGACGGGCAGGGGTACGGAAGCCGGCCGTTCGGAGTTCGACAGGGACAGCGGGTCGACAAGCGGGTCTGCCCCGTCCTTTGGTGGTCCGCCGGGGCATGGAAGGCCGTTCCCCAGGTGTGGCCGTGATCGATGCGGGCATCCGGGTGCCATGACTGCAGAGGCGGACCGTACGGAGCGGCGACGGAGGGTGTGGGGAGCCACGCTGCTGCGTACGCTCGTGCTGGTGGCTGCCCTCGTGGCCCTGACCGCCTTCTCCTTCGCTCTGGCGAAGGTGACGCTGACCCCGTCATCGGCATCGGAGGACCTCGTCCGTTCCAACCTTCGGCCGGGAAGATCGCTGCGGCAGTACGCCGAGGACTACACCTTCCTCGCGGCCTGCAAGCAGGCCGGTGGAAACCTGCTGCTGGGCGTCCCGTTCGGCATCCTGCTGCCGATTCTCGTGCCGCGCCGGCTCCGGATGCTGCGCATGGTCCTGCTGACGGTGACGGTGATGGTGGTGATCGAACTCGTCCAGGGCGCCCTGGTCACCGGGCGCGCCTTCGACATCGATGACGTGATCCTCAATACGAGCGGTGCGCTGCTCGGATATCTGCTGGTGGGGCGGCGGGTCAGCCATCGCTATCACGTGCTGGCGAACGGAACGACCAGGTCGGAGGCGGCTGCGGAGCCGAAGGCAAAGCCTGGTCCCCGGCCGAGGTCAAAGCGGAAGCCTGCGTCGAGGTCCGAGCCGAAGTCCACGTCCAAGCCGACGCCCACATCCAACTCGAAGCTGACCTCCACGTCCAAGCCGAAGCCAAAGCCGAAGTCCAAACCCAAGCCGAAGTCCAAGCCCAAGGCCCGGAGCGGGGCCGCGACCGGCCGAAGCGCGCCCGGGCTGGTTGCCTCCGGACGGTCCCTGTTCGGCCGGCTGCTGAGCCGTGGCCGTTGATCGGTGAGCCGGGTCCGGGCGGGGGGCGCCCGGACCCGGCCGTCACGGTTTCTGGAGCGCCGGGTAGGCGCTCTTCATGAGCAAGGAAGCCGGCACTGACGCTCGCTCCAGAGCCGAGTGTGCCGTTCCATGACTCGTTCGCCGCCGTGACGGTCCTGCCCGACTGGGACCACCGGGCGTTCCAGCCCTGAGTCACCTTTTCCTGGCCGGGCAGATCGAAGACAAGGCTCCAATTGCTGACCACGGAGCCGTCGTTGGTCACGATGACGGATCCCTGGAAGCCGCCGCCCCACTGGCTGACGGTGGTGTACTCCACCGTGCAGACCGGGGCGGATCCGGAGGCGGTGACCACAGGGGCAATGGCGATGCCGGTCGTGGCGAGAGCTGTTCCCAGAAGCAGGCGGAACAGGTTGCGCAGGTGCGGTAAGTGCGGGGGGTGTCGCATGAGCGACTCCGTGCAGTTTGGACATACCGGCTCCGGCACGTCGACTGATGGAACCGCTCCCACTGGTTCAAGGCTTGTGCTCGACCGGATGCACCCCCCATGTATCCGAGCCGCAAGGAGGACCCTGCGATGTCACCGGGAAGTGCACGAAGCCCCTGGGCGCCCAGGAGATTCGGCAGAACCGGAATGCCATCAACCGTACGGATCACTGCCGGGTCCCGCCCGGTCCGGTGCGGCCCGTTCGGACACCCGATCGGCCCGTGGCCGATTGCGGGCCCCCACCGGCGGGCCGAGCGTGGGGTGACGTCGTAGGTGCCGATGGCGTACGCATCGTCCGCCGAGGAGGAGCGACATGGCTGACGCCCGATGGACGGGCCCCAGGGGAGCGGACGTGGGGGAGTGGCTCCCTGTGCTCGACCTCGTCGAGCCGGCGAGGCAGCGCCGGCTCACGGTGCTGGTGCGGCTGTTCCTGCTGATCCCGCACTTCATCGTGTTGTTCTTCCTCTACATCGCGGCCTTCTTCACCACGATCGCGGGCTGGTTCGCCGCCCTGGTCCTGGGGCGGCTGCCCGAACCGGTCTTCCGCTTTCTCGCCGCATATCTCGGCTACCAGACGCGGGTCGGTGCGAGCGCGATGCTGCTGATCGACCGCTACCCGCCGTTCGCCCTGACGCCGCCGCCGGACTATCCGGTCCAGATCGAGCTCCGGCCGACAGAACTCAACCGGCTGGCCGTCTTCTTCCGCCTGATCCTGATGATTCCGGCAGCGGTGGTGTCGGGACTCGCCACCTCCGGCTGGTGGGCGCTGTCCTTCATCTGGTGGCTGATCACACTGATCCTGGGACGCATGCCCCAGCCCCTCTTCGAGGCCTCGGCCGCGACACGCCGGTACGAATTCCGCTTCGACGCCTACTTCATGATGCTCACCCCGGCCTACCCCAAGGGGTTCTTCGGCGAAGAAGCTCTGTCCGTACCCGAGCAGCAGCCTCGTTCCGCCACCCGGCCGCTGATCATGAGCGGAGCGGGGAAGGCCCTGCTGATCCTCTTCCTGGTGGTGGGCGTGGCCACGAACATCACCACCTCCGTCACGACCGACTGGTCCTCGGAGAATACTGACGGCTGGTGAAAGGCCTGGCAGGATCCGGTGGCCGACGGGCATGATCTGGCGATGACATGGACAGCGCCAGACGCAACGCGCAAGCCCGGATCCCTCGTCGCCGGTGAGCGGGAGATGCTCACGGGGTATCTCGCATGGTTCCGCAGCACCCTGCTGCAGAAGTGTGCCGGCCTGACCGGTGAGCAGCTTGCCGAACAGACCGTACCGCCGTCCAACCTCACCCTTCTCGGGCTGCTTCGCCATATGGCGAAGGTCGAACGCACCTGGTTCCGGGAGCGTTTCGCCGGCCAGTCGCTCGACCCGATGTACGACCCCGCCAGGGGCAAGGACGCGGACTTCGAGGACCTGGACCCGGCGTGCGCCGCCGACGACTACGCGCGCCTGGTCGAGGAGTGCCGACTGGCGGACGCCGTCATTGCCGACGCGTCGCTCGACGACACCTTTGTCCACGGCGGCGAGGTCTTCTCACTGCGCCTCGTGCACGTCCACATGATCGGGGAGTACGCACGCCACATCGGCCACGCCGATCTGGTGCGGGAGCGGCTGGACGGGGTGACGGGGGCCTGAGGCGGCGCCGAACGACGACTGTCCAGTCGGCTCGCGGCGGTTCGGACCGGCTGTGCGGTGGACTGTCCGGCCTCCCGGGAAGTCACCCGGCCGTTCGCGTGCCCCTGGGTGACCTGAGGGGCCCAGGTCCTCAGACGACGCCGCCGATCCCCGTGTCCCGGTGCTCCGTGTGCGGCCGCGCTGTGCACGGCCCGGGAGCCGGATCGAGCAGGGCGATGTCGCCGGCCATGGCGGCGAAGCGGCCCTCGCTGATCCCGGCCGCCGCCACCCGGCGTCGCAGGGCCGCCGCCAGGGCCGTGGAGGCCTCGGCGGCCGCTGCCAGGCCCGCAGGTGTGAGGGCGGCGTATGTCACCCGGCGGTCGGCCCGGGAGGGCCTTCGCTCCACCAGGCCCGCCTCGCTCAGCCGGTCGACCACCTTGGTGGTGCCGGCGGTGGAGAACCCCATCAGCTGGGAGAGCTGATTCATCGGCGCGGCATGGTCGGGCACCGTCAGCAGGTACCAGAGCACCTGGACCGACGAGGCCGCGGAGTGCGAGGCCCGTTCCACGTCCTCCAGCAACTGATCGCCCAGCCGTCGCAGCCCGCTGTGCAGGGTGTTCCACTGCAGCAGTAGTGCTGCGTCTTCGGCCCTGGGGCAGCCGTCGGTCTCTTCAGCCGGTGTGGCCTCTGCCATGGGTCCGGTCCCCACCCTTCCGACGTGCAGTGATCTCTGCAAGGGTACGTCAGCGCGCTAATATCTCGCTGGCTACCTAATTGCCAGCGATACGTTTACTCTTAAACCAAGTGCTGAACGTCACCGTCTATCCGGAGAGCTCTGATCTCATGACCAATCCCGCTGAGACCACCCCCTCGACCGAATCGGCCGCCACCGGCAGCTGGACCCTGGACCAGAACGCGACCACCGTTGCGCTGCGGCACAAGACGATGTGGGGTCTCGTCAACGTCAAGGGCGCCTTCACCGGGGTCACCGGCGAGGGAGAGGTCGACGCCGACGGCTCCGCGCGTGGCTCCGTCACCCTCGACGCGACTTCCCTCGACACCGGCCACGCGAAGCGTGATGCCCATCTGCGCTCGGCCGACTTCTTCGACACGGACCGCTACCCGACGCTCGTCTTCACCGCCGACAGCGCCACCCGCGATGCCCGCGGCAACGTGGAGGTGGCCGGCCGGCTCACCGTCCACGGCACGACCCGGCCGCTCGCCTTCTCGGCCCGTACCACCGAGTCCACCGCGACGGCGGTCACCCTGACTGCGGAGATCGACGTCGATCGTGCCGATTTCGGGCTGTCCTGGAACAAGGGCGGAATGATCAAGGGACCGGCGACCCTCTCACTGACCGTCCGATTCGTGCACCTTCCGGCCTGAGCAGACGCGTCTCGTCAGTGTTCCCGCTCGCCGCACACGGCGGGAAACATCACCGAGCCCGCCGGCAGCGACCCGGGCGGGACACCGACGACACGCAGACACGCCTCGAGGCTCGCGTCCACGGGCGGATATTCGACCCGGACCGCATCGAGACCGGTGACACCGTCGGCGGTGTGCAGTTCGGCGGGGTGGGAGCCGTCCGGAACGGTGCCCGCCAACACCCCGAAGGCCGACGTGTCGCTGCCCGCCCCGACACAGTCGTCGATGACGAAGCGCCAGTGCCCGGCCGCTTCGTCGAGCAACGACGTGCCGGCCCTGCCGTGACCTGCGAGCAGCTCGCGGCGCGCACGGATGTGGTCGGCGAGTGCACAGCAGACCGGGACCGCCGCGCCGTACGGCGTGCCGATCCGGGTGTCCCCGGCGAACGGGTACGACGACAGGGCCTCGTCGAGCAGACACAGCGCCGCTCGCCCGGCCGAGGGGTGCCCGCCCTCCACGATGTCCAGGAGGATCGGCGCCGCGATCACGGCCGCAGGGAACACGCCCCCGCTGTGGCCGTGTACCAGGCCGCCGCCCGCGAGCCGCGATGTCGCTTCCGCCACGGCCACCAGCCCTGCGGCGGACGCGAGATCGCGCAGCCCGGACGCGGCGTCGCCCGGCCGGTACCACCCCGCGCGGCCCGGCACGGCAGCCCAGTCCACGGCGTCGATCGCGTCCAGTACCCCCGTCAGCACCACACCGGTATAGTCCCACGGTTCACTGCTCGGTGGCTTTCCTGCGGGCCGGTGGGGACCGACACCGGTCTGCTGTTGACCGTCGGCGGTCTGTACCTGTCTCCAGTGGTGATGGCCCTGTCCACCGGACTTCGGTCAGCCCGTCCGGTCCGTCAGTCCTGGGAGACGAACCGGGCGACACCGTCCCCGGCAGCGATGTGCAAGTGCATGTGGCGGTTGTGCTGCTCGTCGCCGAGCGTGGTCAGCACTTGGCGGCCCCCATGCCGGGCGACGACGTCGCGGGTGGCGGTCCGGACGACTTCCAGCAGGTGGGCGGCCAGGGCAGCGTCGAGTTCGAGAAGTGAGCGTACGTGGTGCTTCGGCACCACGATGACGTGGTCCTTGCCGAATCCGGGGACAGGGGGCCGGAACGCCGGCGGTCTCCACGACCACGTCGATGTCAATTCTCCGGGGGATGACTTCGGCGCAGTGACCAGTCGGGTTCATCCCTGTAAGGGCTCTTGGGGCAGGTGCGGCATGCGGGTTGTGGGCGTTGGCAGTATCCGCAAGGGACCGGACCACCGCTCCGCGCCTGCGTCCCGCTTCGAGCGTCTCAACGGCCGGTCGTGCGGCGCCGCCCGGCGTAATGGACGACGCCCTCAGCTGCCGCCAGTAGGGCCGCAGTTGTCGCGCGTGAGGAGAGCCTGGTGTTGCTCGCCCCGGTGTCGGGCCACGGCCGACACCCGCACACTCCGCCGGTCCGTCGTGCGCAGCCCGTGCGCGGGCGGCCCCCATGTGGACCGAACCGGAGCGGCTTCACGCCGGCGCTCCCGCTTCCAAGGCGTCACCGCACGGTCGTACCGTCCGCGGTCCGCGTCGCGCATCGCGTCATGGCGCATCCGGCCGTGCCAGCACCATGCCCGAAACTACGCCTGATGCGGCACGGTTTTGGTGGCAGGGCGGCGCTGAGGTACGACTTGCTACGTCGTCACCACCGCATGAGAAGTCACGGGAGGCAGTGCATGTCACGTCCGGTCACCATTGTCACGGGGGGAAGCCGGGGTATCGGCGCCGCTACGTGCCTCCGCTTGGCAGCTGACGGGCACGATCTGGTATTGGGATACGTCAAGAACGCGACGGCCGCCAAGGAGACCGCGGACGCGGTGCGCGCGGCGGGAGGACGCTGTGTGACCGTTCAGGTCGACACGTCCGAAGAGTCCGGCGTCGAGCGGTTGTTCGACACCGCGACGGCCGAACTCGGCGCGGTGACCGGGCTGGTCAACAACGCCGGTGTGACGGGTCCGCTGGGACGGCTCTCGGACGCCCGCACCGCAGATCTGCGACGCGTGGTCGAGGTCAACCTCCTCGGCTACTTGCTCTGTTGCCGCAGGGCTGCACGCGACATGGCGGCGCTGGGCTCCGGCGCCATCGTGAACGTCTCCTCCGCGGCCGCGACCCTCGGCAGCCCCGGCGACTATGTGCACTATGCGGCAACAAAGGCGGCCACCGACGCCCTGACCATCGGCCTGTCCAAGGAACTCGGCCCGATGGGTGTCAGGGTGAACGCCGTCGCCCCCGGCATCACGAACACCGAGATGCATGCCGAGATGGGGGACCCCGACCGGCCCGCGAAGTCCGCCGCGCAGATCCCGCTCGGCAGGCCCGGCGAACCGGACGAGATCGCCGCCGCCATCGCGTGGCTGTTGTCGGCCGATGCCTCCTACACCACCGGTACGGTGCTGAGGGTCTCCGGCGGCCGCTGAACCGATGCGGTGCCTGCGCACGGGGCGTGACCGGCGGCGTCCAGGATCCGCCGCGGCGGTCCCCGAGCGGCCGTGTGGAGTTGCTCAGTCTCCTTGGAAGAAGCGCCGGGGACAGCCCGGAGGAGGTGGGGCACCGCGGCCGCGCCGTGGGTAGGGTGCCGCCGCGCCCTGCACCCGATCGTTCGGGGTACCGCCCCTCCCCGAGGGGCGGTACCCGTTCACGCCGGCTCAGGCGTTGTACTGCACGTACAGCGAATACCCCACCGCGTAGTTGCCGGTGCAGCTGTACGAGCTCGCACCGTCGTAGTGCACGTACATCGCGCCGGTGCTCTGGCAGTCGGACAGAAACCGGTACGTGGCGATGTACGTCCCGCTCGCCGCCTGTGCCGGGCTCGCCACCGCGGTCGCCAGGCCCACCGACGCCGTCGCCGCGAGCGCCAGGCCCGCAATCCATCGTGTCATCCTCGACATGCCCCACCCCGTTCGTGTGCTGATCGTGTGCGAGCCCTCGCCCGATGCCGCCGACCCGACGAAGGAGGAGTACAACCCGTACCGGTTCAACGCGAAGCGCTGGGACGCCCAGTCCGGCACCTACGACATGGGCTTTCGCGATTACAGCCCGGGTCTGAACCGCTTCACCACCCGGGACATGTACACCGGAGCGCTGGCCGACATGGGTCTGGGAGCCGACCCTTACACCAGCAACCGGTACGCGTTCACCGGTGGCAACCCAACCAGCTTCATCGAATTGGACGGCCACCGGCCCGCGGAGTGTGTCGAGTCCGGCTACACATGCTCGATGAACAGTGCGGGGGGCTGGGACGTCGACTACAAGGCCCAGGCGTCGAGCGGCGGATACACGGAGGGCGCGCCTTCGGAACCGTCCTTCGACTTCGGAAACAGTTTCCCGTACGACCCGAATGCCGAAGCAGGCTGGAAGGACTACTGGAACTGGAACAAGTGGGACGCCATCATGCACGGCGGCATGGTCGCCTCCGCGCTGGGCTTCTATTCGGACGGCGCCCTGGACGATGCCGTTCCGCTCTACTCGCATTACCGCGACGGGTCTGGAACGGACGACGAGGTCAACTACCGGGAGGCGTACTACGAGGACGCCGCGATCAAGACGAACGTGGACAATGAGATCGCCCGCGCACAGGCTGCGGCGGAAGGCCTCAGTTCGGGCCTGCACAAGGACTCCTTCGAAATGACGGGAAAGCTCCGGAACATTTCGGGATACCCGGAAACCGAGAACTGGAAGAAGGCCCTCGGCGACCACAAGGTATGGGGCAGTGCCACGGTCACGAGGAAGGGCGACCAGATGACCATGAAGGTCACTGTGCACGCCTTGGACCAGTACGACTTCAACGATGGCGCCAAGGACATCAGGTCCGGCGTCCCGGACGATGTCAACGGCCGCTTCGCGACGCTGGGCTGGGCCAAGCCATTCCTGGTGCGCGGTACATTCACGCGCAACGTGACGTGGACGGTCGGACAGGCGGGCAGCACCACGGAAGGGAACGATGTTTACAGGTAGGCGAGTAGCCGGGCCGCAGAGCGGCGTAGTTGACCGGTGGGCCGGGCGTGCTGTTGCGGCGGTTGCCGCTCTGGCCGTCTGCGGCCTGTTGACCAGCTGCGGCGGTGAGCTTCAGCAGGCAGAATCCGCAGGCACCGGCGCTCCACGCGTCGATGCCGCCCGGAAGTCCGACCAAGGCATCCGGCGGGACAAGAAGCTTGTCCGGGAGTACTTCCCCGAACTGGGTGACTTCGAGGCGGTGGTGTGGAAGGGAGAGATTCTCGGAGACCCCCGGTCGGTGGTGCCCGGCCCCTCGGACTTCCAAGTCTCCGGGGTGGTCCATCTCGGCGACGGTGACACCGCGAGACTGCGGCGGGACTACGTATGGAAGTCTGAACCCGGTACGCCAGTGGTGCTGTCGGATATCCGGCCCGAGGTGCCGAAGGGCGCCGACTGGCAGACGAGCGAGGACTTTACGCTCAACGTCACCGATGACCACTATGCGGCCACGTTCTACGCGGACTTCGACCGGAAGATCGTAGTCTTCGACGCCCGGAACCCGGAGCGCCACAAGACTCCGTAGATCATTGCCTTGGTCCTGCCGGTCCGCTGCTGTCACAGCCGCGGACCGGCAGGGCTCTTGCGGTGATTCGGACAACCGCGGACCTGAGCAGCGGACAGCGGCTCGGGTTCCCCGGGAAGGGCCATGCCACACCTTCGCAGAAGGCGGGTTGAGCGATAGGGGCGGCTCATCCGACTCACCCCGTAGGTGATCGTCTCAGGCCCTCGTCGACGCTTCACTCGACATGGTGCCGTCCGCCCACGTCCTTTGGCGCGTCGCGTCGGAGGGCCACCGCCAGTCCGACGGTCGAGCGGACGAGCACCCTCATCGGCCCCCCGCGCCCCGGGCCACCGCCTCCACGCGGACCAGCATCCGGCGATCATCCCCGTTCGTCAGAGGCGCACGCAGTGAAGGAAGAGGTGCGGCTCGGGTACCGCCTCAGGGTGGGACGGGGTGAACACACTGCTCTGCTCCCACTGGACCGCCAGACCCGCCCCGGTCACCACCGAGGTGAACTCATCGGCGCCGAAGCTGGTCACGTGGACCTTCTGGCCCATGAATACGGCGCCGACATCCTCCACATCCAGCGGCACCGTCGCCACGACCAGGTGCCCTCCGTGCCTCAGCGACCGCCCGAGCCGGTGCAGCAGCCGTGACTGTTCGGCCCGCGACATCTGCAGGAGCGAGAAGTACACACAGACAGCGTCGAAACTCTCGTCCTCCAGCACCAGTTCACGGATGTCGGCGCGCTGGAAGGCCGCCCCGGGCACCTGCCGGGCCGCGAGGTCCACCATCACCGGAGAGACATCGACCCCCAACACGTCATGACCGGCGTCGGTCAGGCTCTGTGCGGTCGGCCGGCCCGTTCCACTGCCTACGTCCAGGACCCGGCTGTGCGGGGCGAGGTCGGTCAGTAGGCGTTGCAGCGAGGCCCGGTGCGCCGCCGAGCCGGCGAAGGCTCGCTCGTAGTCGGCGCCGAGAGCGTCGAAGACCGTCACGGCCGTGGGGCGGAGCTGGTCGTCCATCGAGGCGTTCCCTCCGAGGGCGGGCGAACGGTTCCCCGGAATCGTTGCACCGTTCACGACGACCTTCAACGCCCCCAGGCCGACCCGCCCGCACAGCACCCTGCGCAACGCGCTGCGCCGCCGGTGGTCCCTGCCGGGG
>NZ_JBHVEE010000080.1:0-45014 GCF_042802415.1 Streptomyces sp. NPDC057486
CACCGGCTCGATCCGCGCGGTCGCCAACAACCCGGCGACCGGCTTCAACGCGGCCATGCTCGGCAAGCAGGCACCCGGTTCGACGATGAAGATCGTGACCGCGTCGATGCTGATCGAGAAGGGGCTCGCCGGCGCGAACCAGAAGATCGAGTGCCCGAAGACCGCGATGTACCAGGGCCGCACGTTCCAGAACCTGGACGGGTTCTCCATCCCGGACGGCACTTTCACCACCAGCTTCGCCCGGTCGTGCAACACCGCCTTCATCAAGCTGATCGACGACACCAAGGACGACGCCGCACTGGCCAAGGAGGCCCGGGACGTCTTCGGGATCGGCCTGGACTGGAAGACCGGCGTCGCGTCCTTCGACGGCAGCGTGCCCGAGGCCGGCGGCGGTGAGGCCGCCGCGCAGTACATCGGCCAGGGCACCATCCAGATGAACGCACTCAACATGGCGTCGATCACCGCCACCGCGAAGAACGGCACCTTCCGCCAGCCGGTCCTCGTACCGCAGGACCTGGACGGCCGTCAGCTGGCCACCGCGTCCCGCTCACTGCCCGGGTCGGTCGCGCAGCAGGTGACCAACATGATGCGGCAGACCGCGAGCTGGGGCACCGGCAAGGCGGCGATGGCCTCGGTCGGCGGCGACAAGGGCGCGAAGACCGGTTCGGCGGAGGTCGACGGACAGGCCACGTCCAACAGCTGGTTCACCGGCTTCAGCAACGACCTCGCGGCCGCGGCGGTCGTCCAGTCCGGTGGCCACGGCGGCGACGCGGCGGGGCCGGTGGTTGCTCAGGTGCTGCGCGCGGGGCCGTGACGCCCGAGCCAACCGGACGGAGGTGGTCCGGTTGCTGAAACCGGATCGCGTGCCCCGCTGGGCGGCCGCTAGCGTGCGGTGCATGAGTACTCCCGACGCGACCGCTCCCTTGACCGAAGCGACCATTTCGGCCGCGCACCCCCGATTCGCCGAGGCCCTGCGCGAACTGGGTCTCGACGTCGAGGTCCGCCGCTTCCCGGACGCCACCCGTACCGCCGCCGAGGCCGCCGCCGCCATCGGCTGCGAGCTCAGCGCCATCGTCAAGTCTCTGATCTTCGAGGCCGACGGGGCTCCCGTGCTGGTCCTGATGGACGGCTCCTCGCGGGTCGACGTGGAGCTCGTACGGCGGGAGCTGGGCGTCGGGAAGGTCAAGCGCGCCGGGGCCGATCTGGTCCGGGAGACCACCGGGTACGCGATCGGCGGTGTGCCGCCCTTCGGCCACCGTACGAAGACCCGGGTACTGGCCGACCGCGGGCTGCTCGACCACGACGTGGTGTGGGCTGCGGCGGGCACCCCGCACACCGTCTTCCCGCTCGATCCCCAGACGGTCATCAGGCATGCCGGCGGCACTGTGGTGGACGTGCGCGAGCAGTCCAAGTGACGCCGCTGGTCGCATGCGCGGTCCTGATCGCGGCGATCACGCACGCCAGCTGGAACGCCATCGCGCACGCCATCAAGGACCAGTTGCTCTCCTTCACCCTGATCTCGGGGGGCGGAACACTGCTCGGCGCGGTCGCCGCCTGCTTCGTCCCGCTGCCTGCCGCGGCGGCATGGCCGTATCTGATCGTCTCCGCGATCCTGCACGTCGCCTATATGGCGCTGCTGATGAGGTCGTTCACGCTCGGCGACTTCGGCCAGATGTATCCGATCGCACGCGGCACCGCGCCCCTGGTGGTGACGGTCCTCGCGGCGGTCTTCGTCGGGGAGCGGCCCGACGGATGGGCGACGGCCGGTGTCGCGGTCGCCTGCGCCGGGCTCGTCGGCGTCGCGCTGTGGGGCATCCGGGGCTCGGAGACCCGCCCGCACTGGCCGGCGATCGCCGCCGCGCTGGCAACGGGTCTGGCGATCGCCGGGTACACGACCGTCGACGGGGTGGGGGTCCGGGCCTCCGGCACCCCGCTCGGCTACATCGCCTGGCTGATGATCCTGGAGGGGCTCGCCGTCCCCGCATACACGTTCTACCGCCGCCGCGGACAACTGGCGGCCCAGCTGCGGCCGTACGCGGCACGGGGGCTGGCGGGCGCGGCCATGTCGGTGGTCGCCTACGGGATGGTCCTGTGGGCGCAGACGAAGGCGCCGCTGGCCCCGATCGCCGCCCTGCGCGAGTCGTCGATCATTGTGGGCGCCGCGATAGGGACGGTGTTCTTCAAGGAGCGGTTCGGCGCACCGAGGATCGCGGCGGCCGGACTGATGGTGGTCGGGATCGGGCTGATGCTGCACACGAGTTGAGCGCGGCGGCGCCCAAACCGGCCTCAGTCCTGCGCGATCGCCCTCCGGAACCCCGCGTTCACGGCGAGCAGCCCACCGTCCACGCGCAGCGTCGTCCCGGTGATCCAGGACGCGTCTCGGGAGGCGAGGAAGGCGACCGCCGCCGCGATGTCGTCCGGTTCGCCGACCCTGCCGAGGGCGTAGAGCGGGCTCACCCGGTCCAGTTCGTCGGCACGGTCCGCCCACGCGTCCGTGCGGATCGTGCCGGGGGCCACGAGGTTGACGCGGACCCCGCGCGGGCCGGCGTGGCCGGCGAGCGTACGGGTCAGGCTGCCCAGCCCCGCCTTGGCGGCGCTGTAGGCGTGGTTGCCGAAGTCCTGCTCGCCGTTGACGGAGCCGATGTTGACGATCGCGCCCCTGCCCGACGCCACCAGGTGCGGCATCGCTGCCCGTGAGCAGCGGTACGGGCCGGTGAGCGTGGCATCCAGATCGCCCTGCCAGACGTCGTCGGGCTCGTCCTCGAAGAGCGGGGTGTCAGGAGTGCAGCGGTACGCGTTGTTGACCAGCACGTCGAGCGTGCCGAACGCCTCGACCGCACGGGCCACCGCCGCCTCGACCGCCGGCCGGTCGCCCACGTCGCAGGCCAGCGCCTCGGCGGTGGCGCCCGTCTTCCGTATCGCCGCCGCCGTGTGCTCGGCGCGGTCACCGTCCAGATCGGTCACCAGGACGCGTGCGCCCTCGGAGGCCAGCCGGCGGGCCGTGGCCGCGCCGATGCCCTGTCCCGCGCCCGTGATGAGTACGCCGTATCCGTCGAACCTGGAATCACCGGTAGGAGTCATAGCGCCGACCGTACTGCTCTGACCAGGGCCTGGGCACGGGGATCGGCGGTGACTCCCTTCTGCAGACCGTTCGTCACATAGCCGAGCGATATGCCCGATTCGGGGTCGGCGAAGCCGAGCGAGCCGCCGCGGCCCGGGTGGCCGAAGGAGCCGGGGGCGAGGAGCGGGGCGGCCGGGCCGTGCAGCATGTAGCCGAGGCCGAAGCGGGTGTTCACGACGAGCACCCGGTCCGGGCCCGCGGACTCCTCGGTGCGGGCGAGGGTGAGCGTGGCCGGGGCGAAGAGCCGGTGTCCGTCGACCGGCCCGATCATCGCGGCGTAGGCGCGGGCCAGCGCGCGAGCGGTCGCGATGCCGTTGGAGGCGGGGAGTTCGGCCGCCCGGTAGCCGGCGTCGTTCTCGTCGGGGAACGGGTCGATGGCGCCGAACGCGCGGCGGGTCAGCGACTCGGGATCACGGTAGGCGTCCACGACCGACCGCTTGGGGCGCATCCGCAGGGCCCCGCCGTTGCCGTCGAGAACGGGCGGCTCGACCGGTCCGATCCGGCCCACCCGGTGCGCCTCCTCCTCCGGGAGCCCGAACCAGAAGTCGAGGCCGAGAGGGCGGGCGATCTCCTCGGCGATCCAGCGGCCCACGGTGCGCCCGGTGACCCGTCGCACCAGTTCGCCGATCAGCCAGCTGTACGTCTGTGCGTGGTAGCCGTGCGCGGTACCGGGCTCCCACTGCGGGCGCTGCGCGGCGACGGCGTGCGCCCCGGAGCTCCCGTCGGCGGCCTCCTGAGGCGTCAGCGGCCGGTCGAGGGCGGGGACTCCCGCACGGTGGGCGAGGAGGTGCCGCACAAGGACGCGCTCCTTGCCCGCCGCCTTGAACTCCGGCCAGTACGTACCGACCGGGGCGTCCAGGTCCACCTGTCCGCGCTGGTGCAGCAGCAGCGGTACGGCCGCGGCTATGCCCTTGCCCGCTGAGCGGACGATCTGCACCGTGTCGACCGCCCACGGTTCGACGCCGTCGACGTCTCTCGTACCGGCCCACAGGTCGACGACCTTGCGCCCGTCCCGGTAGACGGCGACCGCCGCCCCCCGCTCCCCCCGCTGTTCGAAGTTACGGATGAAGGCGTCCCTGACCGGTTCGAATCCGGTCGCCACCGTGCCCCGTACGTCCACGCCTGCTCCTGCGCTCCCGCTCATCCCCCCATGGTGCATCGCCGCGCAGGTGAACTGCACCGCGGGTGACCCTCGGCTCACCACGACGCGACCCGGCCGTCGGCGCGCGCGGCGCGGGCGTGCAGCTCCGCCCGCAGCCGCTCCACCTCGTCGGCCCCGCGGCAGCGAGGCCGCGGGATGGCTGGTGTCGCCGTCGGTCACACGCCCATGGTCACGGAGCGCGGGTCGAACCCGAAGGGCAGCTCCAGTCGGTGGGCTCGCATCAAGTCCTCGTCACAGAGCAGGTCCTGAGTGCGGTTGTCGGCCGCGATGGCGCCTTCGCTGAGAATGACGGCGCGCGGGCAGAGCTCCAGGGCGTACGGCAGGTCGTGCGTGACCATCAGCACAGTGACGTCCAACGACCGCAGGATGTCGGCGAGTTCGCGCCTCGATGCCGGGTCCAGGTTGGACGACGGCTCGTCCAGGACAAGGATTTCCGGTCGCATGGCGAGCACGGTGGCGACCGCGACACGGCGGCGCTGACCGAACGACAGATGGTGCGGGGGGCGGTTCGCGTACCCCTCCATGCCGACCTGTTCGAGCGCCTCGGTGACCCGCTCCTCCAGTTCGGCGCCGCGCAGCCCGGATGCGGCGGGCCCGAAGGCGACGTCCTCGCGGACGGTCGGCATGAAGAGCTGGTCGTCGGGGTCCTGGAAGACGATGCCGACGCGGCGGCGGATCTCCGCGAGATTGCGCTTCTCCACCGGAAGACCGGCGACCCGGACGGTGCCCGCTCCGGCGTCGAGGATGCCGTTGAGGTGGAGGACGAGGGTGGTCTTGCCGGCTCCGTTCGGGCCCAGCAGGGCGACGCGCTCGCCCCGGGCCACCGTCAGGTTCACCCCGAAGAGCGCCTGGTGGCCGTCGGGGTAGGCGTAGGCGAGGCCGCTGACTTCCAGGGACGGCGCGGGGGCGGTGGGCTTGCTCATACGGTCCATCCCAGCAGGCAGACGACGAGGGCGAGTACGGGGAGTGCCGAGGCGTGGGCCCATTGGGTCCTGGAGGCCGTCACCTCGTCGATGACCGGCATGGAACCGGCGTAGCCGCGGCTGACCATCGCGAGGTGGACGCGTTCGCCGCGCTCGTAGGAACGGATGAAGAGCGCGCCCGCCGACTTGGCCAGGACGCCCCACTGCCGCACCCCGCGCGCCTCGAAGCCGCGGGAGCGGCGGGCGATCGACATCCGCCGCATCTCGCCGGTGATCACATCCCCGTACCGGATCATGAAGGAGGCGATCTGGACGAGCATCGGCGGCAGCTTGAGCCGCTGCAGGCCGAGCAGCAGGGAGCGCAGCTCGGTGGTGGACGCGAGGATCACCGAGGCGGCGACGCCGAGGGTGCCCTTGGCGAGGACGTTCCAGGC
This sequence comes from Streptomyces sp. NPDC057486, assembly GCF_042802415.1. Classification (NCBI taxonomy): domain Bacteria; kingdom Bacillati; phylum Actinomycetota; class Actinomycetes; order Kitasatosporales; family Streptomycetaceae; genus Streptomyces; species Streptomyces sp. NPDC057486. Next base: position 5,641 of record NZ_JBHVEE010000080.1, read on the forward strand.
GCCCCAGAGACCGGGGACGCTGACGGAGAGGCCGAGGACATGGGTCTGTTCGCCGGGCACCACGAACGGCATGAGCAGCGCGAACGCGACGAACGGCACCTCGATGAGCAGCCGCTTGAGGAGGAACCCGGCGGGGATCCGGGCGACCGCCGCGACCCCGGCGAGCAGCGCGGCGTACAGCGCGAACGCCCAGACCGCCTCGCGCGGCGTCAGGACGACGACCAGCACGAAGCCGAACACAGCGGTGAGCTTGCAGTGCGGGGGCAGGTCATGGACCGGCGAATGCCCGTGCCGGTAGAGCCTGTGCGCGTGGCCCGCGCCCATCAGACGGTTTCCTTGGTGCGGATGTCGGCGGGCGCGTCCGGCGTACGCCGACGGCGGACGGCCCAGAAGACCCCGCTGCCGACCACGATCGTGGCGCCGACCCCGATCACCCCGGCCAGACCGCCGGAGAGCCGCGCGTCGGAGATGTCCTTGACGCCGTAGTCGGCGAGCGGCGAGTCCTTGGCCGCGTGCTCCTCGACCCTCTTGTCGATTCCCTTGTCGGCGGCGACCCTCTCCAGGCCGTCCGGGTCGGCGGAGGCGTAGAAGGAGACGAAGCCCGCCAGCACGAGGGCGGTGACCAGGCCGGTGGCCCAGAGCCCCCGCGTGGAGCGGGCGGCGGCCGGCGCGACGGACTGCCGGGCGGGGGCGTCGACGAGCTCGCCGTCGATCCGGAGCTTGAGCGGGGAGGTGAGACCGCGGGCGCCGTGGACCAGATCGGGGCGGACGGCGATGACGGCGCCGACGGTCAGCCCGGTGATCACGGCCTCGCCGATGCCGATCAGGACGTGCACGCCGACCATCGCGGTGAGGACCTTGCCGATCGGGATGTCGGTGGTGCCACCGATCCAGTAGATCAGCGTGAAAGCGCAGGCCGCGGCCGGTACGGAGACCAGTGCGGCGACGAATGCCGCGACGGTCGTGGAGCGGCGGGTGCGCGGCAGGACGGTGGCGAGGCCGCGGAAGAGGGCGTACGAGACGACGGTGGTGGTGACGCCCATGACGGTGATGTTCACACCGAGCGCGGTGAGCCCGCCGTCCGCGAAGAGGATGCCCTGCATGAGCAGTACGACGGATATACAGAGCACCCCGGTGTACGGCCCGACCAGGATCGCGGCGAGCGCCCCGCCCAGCAGATGCCCGCTGGTACCGGCCGCGACCGGGAAGTTCAGCATCTGCACGGCAAAGATGAACGCGGCGACGAGGCCCGCGAGCGGCGCGGTGCGTTCGTCCAGTTCACGGCGGGCGCCCCGCAGACTGACCGCCACGGCACCCGCGGCGACCACACCGGCGGCGGCGGAGACGGGGGCGTTGATGAATCCGTCGGGTACATGCATGGGGAGGCTCCGCTTTCTGCACTGCTGCGCGGGGTCATGAACCTCTCAATAATAGGGCCTTGTTGCGAATGGCTCGCAAGAGCGCATTCATAACAAGTACCTGCCTTCCCCATCGCGCCCTTTGGTCGAAATATGGGACATTAGATATCAAACATTCACAAATAGGAGGATTCGGCCCATGCCCCCTGTGATCGAAGAACAGGCCGAAGCCCGGCTCATCACCGAGGCGACCGACACCTTCTCCGTCCCCGTCGACCTGCGGTACGACGCGGCCGTCGACCCGCGCACGGTGCATCTCACCTTCCCCGGCGGCACCGACTGGGCCTTCGGCCGAGACCTGCTGGAGGGCGGGCTGCACTCGCCGACCGGGCACGGCGCGATACGGATCTGGCCGTGCGGACGGGCGCAGCTGGTCGTGGAGCGGCACTCGGCGGACGGCGTCGAGGTGGTGCAGTTCGACAACGCGCCGCTGATCCGCTTCCTGGACCGCACCCACGGCGAGAGCAGGACGTCCGAGACCGCACCGGCGTGACGGCATGGATGAGCCCCCGTGCCGCTCGCACGGGGGCTCATCGCCGCTCCGGCCCCCCGTCCCCACAGGTAACCGGTGCTTCCGGGGTCGCGCTCCGCTCAGACGCGGACCCCGGGGCTCGTACGGATCAGACGTGCGTCAGTTCGCGCTCGCCCCGGGCGTCTCCGCCGGACGTCTCGCCGAGCTGCTTGCGCAGCCCCTCGCCCTCCACGTCGACATTGGGCAGCAGCCGGTCCAGCCAGCGCGGCAGCCACCAGGCGCGCTTGCCGAGCAGGGCGAGGACCGCGGGCACGATCGCCATCCGGACGACGAACGCGTCGAAGAAGACGGCGATGGCGAGCGAGAAGCCGATCATCTTGATCATCGACTCGCTGGAGCCGATGAACCCCGCGAAGACCGCCATCATGATCACGGCCGCGGCGGTGACGACGCGGGCGCCGTGCTTGAAGCCGGTGACGATCGCCTGCGGGGGCTTCTCCCCGTGGACGTACGCCTCGCGCATCCGGGTGACGAGGAAGACCTCGTAGTCCATGGCGAGACCGAAGACCACACCCACCATGAAGATCGGCATCATGGACATGATCGGGCCGGTCTGTTCGACGCCGAACAGCGAGGCCAGCCAGCCCCACTGGAAGACCGCGACGACCGCGCCCAGGGCCGCGACGACCGAGAGCAGGAAGCCGAGGGCCGCCTTCAGCGGCACCAGCACCGAGCGGAAGACCACCATCAGCAACAGGAACGCCAGGCCGACGACGAGCGCCAGATACGGCAGCAGCGCGTCGTTCATCTTCTGCGAGAAGTCGATGTTCATCGCCGTGGATCCGGTGACCAGGACCTCGGCGCCCGTGTCGGACTTGATGCCCGTGCCCGCGTCACGGATGGCGTGAACCACGTTCTCCGTCTCGGTGGAGCTCGGCCGGTCCTTCGGGATCACGGTGATCATGGCGGTGTCGCCGGCCTTGTTGAAGTGGGCCGGAGTGACCGCGACGACGTGCGGGATACCGGAGATCTCGTCGGAGACCTGCTTGACCGCGGTCCTGCCGTCCGAGCTGTTCGCCGTGTCCACGACGACCATCAGCGGCCCGTTGAAGCCGGGGCCGAATCCGTCGGAGAGCATGTCGTAGGCGCGGCGCTGGGTGGTGCTGGTGGGCTGGGAGCCGTCGTCGGGCAGGCCCATCTCCAGCGAGGCGGCCGGTACGGCGATGACCCCGAGGCCGAGGACTCCCACCAGCAGCACCCAGACCGGCTTGCGCAGGACGAACCGCGCCCACCGGGTACCCATGTTCGGCTTCGCCTCGGGCCGGCCCGAGGCCTCGGCGGCCTTGCGCGCCTTGCGCCCGATGACCCGCTTGCCCGCGAAGCCCATCACCGCCGGGACGAGGGTGAGCGCGATCAGGACGGCGATCGCGACCGTGCCGGCCGCGGCGAAGCCCATCTTCGACAGCATCGGAATGTTGACGACGGCCAGGCCGACCAGGGCGATGACGACGGTGAGACCGGCGAAGACGACCGCGGAACCGGCCGTGCCGACCGCCCGCCCCGCCGCTTCCTCGCGCTCGCGGCCCTCGGCCAGCTCGGCGCGGTAGCGGGAGACGATGAACAGCGCATAGTCGATGCCGACCGCGAGGCCGATCATCATCGCGAGAGTGGAGGTGGTGGAGCCCAGGTCGAGCACGTTGGCCAGGGCCGTGATCGTCGAGACGCCGATGCCGACGCCGATGAGCGCGGTGAGCAGCGGCAGACCGGCCGCGACGAGCGAGCCGAAGGTGATGACCAGCACCACCGCGGCGATCGCCACACCGATGATCTCGGTGACCCCGGTCTCCGGCATCACCTGGAGCGCGTCACCGCCGATCTCCACGGTCATCCCGCTCTTCTGCGCCGCGTGGCCCGCGTCCTCCAGGGCGCTCCGGGTCGCATCGGTCAGCTCCATCGAGTTGACCTTGTAGGACACGGAGACGTACGCCGTGGAGCCGTCCTTGCTGACGGCGTTGGCGGTGTACGGGTCGGTGACCGAGGCGATCTGGTCCGAACCCGACTTCAGCTCGTCAGCGATCTTGTTGACCTCGGCCTTGTTCGCCGGGTCCGTCATCTTCTGACCGGCGTCGGCCTTGAAGACGACCCGCGCGGTCGCGCCGTCGGCACTGGAGTCGGGGAAGCGCTGTTCCAGCAGGTCGAAGGCCTTCTGGGCCTCCGTACCCGGGATGGAGAAGGAGCTGGAGGTGGCGGTGGACGCGGAGGCGGCGCCGAATCCGGCGAGCGCCAGCAGTGCCACCCAGACGAGGGCGACATAGCGGCGGCGCCGGAAGGCGAACCGTCCGAGCTTGTAGAGGAATGTGGCCACGGAGGCGTACTCCCGGTCAGGTCGTGTGAGTGGAAAAGGGCGTGAGGAACCAGCCCGACGACGAGAGCGGCGTGTCAGGTGGGGCTTGGGGAGAGGGCCGTACGGAGGGGACGGGGTCAGACGCCGAGAGCGGGGAGGATCACGGAGTCGACGTAGTCGATGAGAAACGCCTGGTCGACGGCGCGGTCCTCGACCAGTTGCCGAGCGGTGAAAGCGCCGATCAGCATGTGCGGTACGTATTTCAGCGCCGGGTTGTCCGGACGCAGTTCACCCCGGTCCACGGCTCGGCGGAGCAGCAGGTCGAGGCCGGTCATCTCCGGCTCGATGAGCAGTTCGCGCAGTGCCTGGTACAGATCGGGATTGTTGTGGACGGCATGTATCAGGCCCCGCATCAGCGCGGAGTCCTTCTCCATCTGGCAGTCGTCGGTCCGGCCCAGTGCGGCATGGAAATCTCCGCGCAGCGAACCGGTGTCGATCTCGGCAAGGCCGCCCGGCTTGTTGTGGCGCAGCGCCTTGACGACCAGCTCCGGCTTGCTCCCCCACTGGCGGTAGAGGGTGGCCTTGCTGGAGCGGGTACGGGTGGCGACAGCGTCCATGGTCAGGGCGTCGTAGCCGACCTCGCGCAGCAGGTCGAGCACCGCGGCGTAGAGCTCGCTCTCGCGCTCGGGCGTGAGACGCGTGCGTGCCATGGGTCGACCTCCCGTCCTGTCGTTCGTACTTCAGTCAGCCGAACGAAACTGTTTCGTACACCTCGAAGGTACCCCCCGGCTGAGCGAAACTGCATCGTTTCGCTTGTGTGTTGCACCACAAGTTCTTCCGCACCACGAGTTGCCGCGTCCCGCTCACGCGGAAAGCATTGGGGGGTGAGTGACGACGTCGCGTATCTCCGTTTCCCGCACCTTCACAAGGACCTGCTCTGCTTCGCGGCCGAGGACGACCTCTGGGTCTCTCCCCTCGTCGCCGAGGGGCAGCAGCCCGGACGGGCGTGGCGGGTGACCGTCGACCGGACGCGGGTCAGTCACCCGCGCTTCTCGCCCGACGGGACCCGCATCGCGTACACGACCTGGCGCACCCTGGATCCCGAGATCCACCTCGCCCCGGTCGGGGGCGGACCGGCCCGCCGGCTCACCTACTGGGGTTCGACCGACGCCCGGGTCTGCGGCTGGACCCCCGATCCGGACGAGACGTCGCACATCCTCGCCGTGTCCTCGCACGGGCAGCCGTTCTCGTACTTCTCCTGGGCCTACAGCCTTCCCACGGACGGTTCCCCCGGCGGCAAACTCCCGTGGGGTCCGGTCTCCGACATCGCGGTCGCGGACATCGACGGCGAGCGGCGCACGCTGCTGCTCACCGGCACACCCCCGCACGAACCGGCCGGCTGGAAGCGGTACCGGGGCGGGGCGATGGGGCGTCTGTGGCTGCACGGCAAGCGACTGCTGCCCGATATCGGCGGCCATCTGGACTCACCGATGTTCGTCGGCGGCCGGATCGCGTTCCTCTCCGACCACGAGGGCGTCGGCAATCTGTACTCCTGCCTGCCCGACGGCTCCGACCTGCGCCGCCACACCGACCACGACGCCTTCTACGCCCGGCACGCGTCCAGCGACGGACGCCGCGTGGTCTACCAGTGCGCGGGCGAGGTGTGGCTGGTCGACGACCTCGAATCACCGGACGCGGTGCCGCGGAAGCTGCAGGTGCGGCTCGGCGGGCCGCGGGCCGGGCGGCGTACGTACCAGGTGCCCGCCGCCACCAATGTCGACTCGCTGTCCGTGGACGAGACGGGCCGGGCGAGCGCCGTCTCGGTCCGCGGCAGTCTGTACTGGCTGACCCACCGCGACGGGCCCGCCCGCACCATCGCCGACACCCCCGGGGTCCGGGTCCGGCTGCCCGAGATGCTCGGCAGCATGGGCCAGGTCGCCTACGTGACGGACGCGGACGGCGAGGACGCCATCGAGATCGCGTACCTGCCGCGCGCCAGCGGTGACCGGGCACCGCGCAGGCTGGCCTCCGGACAGATCGGCCGGGTCCACGAACTGATCGCCGACCCGGAGGGCGAACGGCTCGCGATCGCCACGCACGACGGCCGGCTGCTGCTCCTCGACACGGCCGAGGAGTCCACCAGCGAACCCACCGAGCTGATCCGCTCCATCAACGGACCGGTCCGCGATCTGGCGTTCTCACCGGACGGTGCCTGGCTGACCTGGTCGCATCCCGGGATCGGCCGCTCGCTGCGGCAGATCAAACTGGCCCGGATCATGGGGCCGGGCACCCCGGTGATCGTCGATGTCACCAACGGCCGCTTCGAGGACGAGAACCCGGTGTTCACCGGCGACGGCCGGTATCTCGCGTTCCTCTCCTGGCGGGGCTTCGACCCGGTGTACGACGTCCACACCGGCGACCTCTCCTTCCCGCTCGGCTGCCGCCCGTACCTGGTGCCGCTCTCCTCCGCCACCCCGTCCCCGTTCGCCCTCTCACCGGAGGGGCGTCCGGCGGCGGGCGGCCTCGACCCGGTCGACATGTCGGAAGAGGCTCCGGCCGAAGGGGCCACGGTCACGGTCGAGTTCGAGGGGCTGGAGAACCGGGTCACGCCGTTCCCGGTCACCGCGTCGAAGTACTCGGCTCTGCGCCCGGTCAGCGGCGGCGGGCTCGTCTGGCTGCGCTGGCCGATCTCGGGCGCGCTCGGCGAGACGTTCGCCAACCCGGCGGACATGTCGGGCCGTCCCACGCTCGAACACTTCAACATCACGAAGGCCAGGAAGACCGAACTCGTCGGCCATCTCGACTGGTTCGCCGTCAGCGGCGACGCGACCCGGCTGGTCGTCATGGACGAAGGAGAACTGCGCGCCGTACCGGCCACCGAGGTCGGCGACAGCGACTCCACGGTCTACCTCGACCTTCGGCGGATCCTGCATGATGTCGACCCGGCGGCGGAATGGCGGCAGGCGTACGGGGAAGCGGGCCGCATCATCCGCGCCTACTTCTGGGACCCCGACATGAGCGGCATCGACTGGGCGGGCGTGCTCGACCAGTACCGTCCACTGGTCGAACGGGTCGCAACCCCCGACGAGTTCGCGGACCTGCTGCGCGAGGTCCTCGGCGAACTGGGCACCTCGCACGCGTACGTGGCACCCGCCCGCCGCAACGAGGGCCCGCCGCACTACCAGCGGGCGATCGGCCTGCTCGGCGCGAACCTGGTGTGCCGGGACGGCAAGTGGGTCGTCCGGCGGATCCTGCCGGGCGACTCCTCCGACTCCAAGGCGCGTTCACCGCTCGCCGGTACGGGCATCCGGGAGGGCGCGATCCTCACCCATGTGGACGGCCGCCCGGTGGATCCGGTCGCGGGCCCCTACCCCCTTCTCTCCCAGGCGGGCGGGACCACCGTCGAGCTCACCTTCTGCCCGGCCGAGGGCGAAGGTCCCTCCCGCCGTGTCGCCATCGTCCCCCTGGTCGACGAGCGCCCGCTCCGCTACCAGGACTGGGTCGCCAAACGCCGCGATGTCGTACGGGAACTGAGCGCCGGCAAGTGCGGATACCTGCACATCCCCGACATGGGCGGCTCCGGCTGGGCGCAGTTCAACCGGGACCTGCGGATGGAGGTCTCCCGCCCCGCCCTGATCGTCGACGTACGCGGCAACGCGGGCGGCCACATCAGCGAGCTGGTCGTCGAGAAACTGACCCGCACGATCCTCGGCTGGGACCTGACCCGCGACGCCCAGCCGGTCTCGTACGCCTCCAACGCCCCCCGCGGCCCGGTGGTGGCCCTCGCCGACGAAGCGACCTCCTCCGACGGAGACATGATCACCGCCGCGTTCCGCCTGCTGGACCTGGGCCCGGTGGTGGGCCAGCGGACATGGGGCGGGGTCGTCGGCATGACGGGCCGGCACCGGTTGGGCGACGGCACGGTGATCACGGTGCCGATGAACGCGGCGTGGTTCGACGCATACGGATGGTCGATCGAGAACCACGGTGTCGAACCGGACCTGGAGGCGCTGCGCACGCCGCTGGACTGGGCGGAGGGCCGGCACGCGGTGCTGGACGACGCGGTGCGGATCGCGCTCGACCTCCTGAAGTCCCACCCGGCGTCGACCCCACCGACGTACGAGGACGCCCCGAACCGCGCACGGCCACCGCTGCCGCCGCGATAGGCACCGGGCAGCTCCCTCAAGCCCGTCACATCAAGCCCGTCCTGCGGCCCGTCACATCAAGCCGGTCCGGCGGACACATCGAGCCCGTCCGGCGATTGAGGACAGAAGAACGGGGCCGGGGGCGTGCCCCCGGTTTCGGGAAGGGGCGGGGCGGGGGAACACGCCCCGCGCATGCGAAAGGCGCGTCCGGTCTCCCGAACGCGCCCCTCGCACCGACGGGTCAGACGTCGTCGTCGTACCGGTCGCGCGCCCCATGCGCCGCGTCCCGTCGCGCCCCTTGCGCCGCGTCCCGGGTCCTGCCCCGCGCCCGTTCCGAGGCATCGGACGTCCGCTCGCGCGGCTCGCCCTTCTTCTCGCCCACGTTCTTCTTCGCCTGGTCGGCGAGCTCTTGCGCCTTGTCCTTGAACTGGTCTGCGATACCCATGCTGTTCACTCCTAGTGGGGTGCTCGGGATGCATTGGGGGGTGACCCCGTTGGGGCCTCGACCAGACTTACACGGCAGGACATCCCACGCATTTCGATCACTTACGCTGCGTGCTCGCACCCCGCGCGACCTCGTCCGCCGCACCCCCGGCGCCCACAAGTCCCTTGCTCACGCCCTCGAGTCGCGACCCGAACCGCTTCATCTCGCGCTGCCCGACCACCCCGATGACCGCCGGCAGGTATCCCCGCACCGACTGCATCCCGCGCAGCCACCACTGCGCGTACACGTGCGGCGAACGCCGCTCGATGCCGGCCACGATCCGGTCGACCGCCGGACCCAGCGGATACGTGCGGTTCGCCGGCCACGGCAGCCGCTGCCGCAACTCCCGCATGACGTCGTCCTCGTCGGCGCCCCGCACCATGTCGGTGTCCGTCCACGACAGGTAGCCGACACCGACCTTCACGCCCCGGTATCCGACCTCCGCCCGCAGACTGTGTGCGAACGCCTCCACGCCCGACTTCGACGCGCAGTACGCGGTCATCATCGGCGCCGGAGTGATCGCGGCGAGCGACGCGATCTGCAGGAAGTAGCCGCGGCTCTCCATCAGTACGGGCAGGAACGCCCGCCCCGTCACCGCGCCGCCGATCAGATTGACCTCGATGACCCGCCGCCACGCCTCCGGGTCCGACTCGACGAACGGCCCGCCCGAAGCGACCCCCGCATTGGCGACGACCACGTCGACCTTGCCGAAGCGCTCCTTCACCTCCTGCGCGACCTGCGCCATCGCCACGTGGTCGGTGACGTCCGCGTACCAGTGGTCGCTCTCCGCGTGCAGCCGCTCGGAGACCTTCTTCAACTCGTCAGGCTCCAGGCCGACCAGCGCCAGCTTCGCGCCGCGCGCGGAGAGCTTGCGGGCCAGCAGCTCGCCCACGCCGCGCGCCGCGCCGGTGACGACCACGACCTGTCCTTCGAGACTACGCCTGCCGCTCATACGACCTCCTCCTCAACAGTGCCACTGACGGTGTCGGTGACAGGGCTGACATACCCGGCGACCAGTTCCCGGATTTTCGCGGTGACCGCCTCCGGCGCCTCCACCGGTGTCATGTGGCCCATCCCCGCCAGCTCGGTGAGCCCCAGGCATTCGGGCAACGCCGCCGCGAGGGCGCGCGCGTGGACGGGCGGAGTCAGCCGGTCCTCCGTGCCCGCGATCACAGCGGTGGGCACCCGCAACTTCCGTACTCCCGCGTCGAGATCGAGCTCCGCGAGCACATGCCCCCAGGAGACCCGGGCCTCCCGCGGGCAGGCGTGCACGATCCGGGCACAGGACTCGACCCGGTCCGGGGCCGAACCGGCGCCCACCGTCGCGTACTTGAGGATCCTTTTGGAGACAGGTGTGACCGGCCCGAGGGGGGCCCGCGCCCCGAGGATCGCGCGGGTCATCCGGGTGCGGACCGCACCTGCCCTCATCGGTACGACGAGCGACTCGGCGATCAGCCGCGAACTTCCGGTGCTGCACAGCAGTACGGCTGCCGCGTGCTCGCGCAGCGCGGCCCGCCGTGAGGCGGCCATCAGCGTCATGCCACCCATGGAGTGCCCGGCGAGCACCGCCTGCTCGCCGGGGGCCAGCGCCGCGGTCAGCACCGCTTCGAGGTCGTCGGCGAGCGCGTCGGTGCTGTACCCCTCGGGGCGGACGGCGGGCGTGCGGCCGTGGCCGCGCTGGTCGTAGACGACGACCCGGTGGTCGACCGCCAGGTCGCGGATCTGCGCGGCCCAGAAATGGGTGTTGCAGGTCCAGCCGTGCGCGAGCACGACCGCGGGGGCGCCGTCCGGCCCGTGCAGCTCGACGTGGATGCGGGAGCCGTCGGCGGAGACAGCGGTCAGTTCGCGCGTGGGCACCGGCGGGGCGTCCTCGCGCCGCAGCAGCCGGCTCATCGCGCGACCTCCTCGGCGACGGCCTTCCCGGGGGCGACGGCCCCGGCGGCATCGGTCTTCCGCGGCCGGATGACCTCGTACTCCCCGAGGTCCACCGTCCGAGTCGCCCGTCGGAACTCACCTGTCGTTCCCGGCCAGGCCGTGGTGTTGCGCCCTCTTGCGTCCAGATACCAGCTGGTGCAGCCGCCGGTGTTCCACACCGTTCGCTTCATCCGCTCCTGGACCCGCCGGTTCCACGCCCCGACCGCCGACGTCCGCACACCGAGCGCGGTCCGCCCGCCCAGGACGTTCAACTGGCGCAGATAGTCCGCCATGTAGTTCAGCTGGGACTCGATCATCAGGATCATGGAGGAGTTGCCGAGCCCCGTGTTGGGGCCGATGATCGTCATCCAGTTGGGGAATCCCGCCGCGGTCGCGCCGCGCAGCGACTGCATGCCGTCCTTCCAGGACTCGGCGAGCGTGATGCCCTCCGCGCCGACGACCCGGTCGGCGATCGGCATGTCCGTCACGTGGAAGCCGGTGCCGAAGATGATCGCGTCGACCTCGGTCTCCGTGCCGTCGGCGGCGACGACGGTCGAGCCGCGTACCTCGGCCAGCCCGGAGGCGACCACATCCACATTGGGCTGGGCGAGCGCCGGGTAATACGTGCTGGAGAGCAGAATCCGCTTGCAGCCGATGCGGTACGAGGGCGTCAGCTTCGCCCGCAGCGCCGGATCCTTGATGGCCCGTGCGAGGTTGGACTTGGCCACCCTCTCCACCAGGCCGAGCTCGTTGGGGTGCTTGGTGAAGGCACTGACCTGCAACTCCCGTATCCCCCACAGCAGTCCGCGGCGCGCGGTGCCGGTGAACGGAAGCGCGCGGTGCAGCCACCGCTCGGCGCCGCTGATGTTCCGGTCCATGCGCGGCATGACCCACGGCGGGGTGCGCTGGAACAGGGTCAGCCTGCCGGCCGTCGGCTGGATCGCCGGCACGATCTGGATCGCGGAGGCACCGGTGCCGATCATGGCGACGCGCTTGCCGGTCAGGTCGTAGTCGTGGTCCCAACGGGCCGAGTGGAAGACCTTGCCGGGGAAGTCGGCGAGACCGGGTATGTCCGGCATCTTCGGGTCGGAGAGCGGGCCGGTCGCGGAGACGACGACATCGGCGACGATCGTGGTCCCGTTCGCGGACTCGATCACCCAGTTCAACTCGTCGTTGTCCCAACGCATCATGGTCACTTCATGACCCAGCCTGATGTGCGGGCGCAGCCCGAAGGTGTCGGCGACACGTTCCAGGTAGGCGCGGATGTGCTCCTGCCCGGAGAAGGTGCGCGGCCAGTCCGGGTTGGGGGCGAACGAGAACGAGTAGAGGTGGGACGGTACGTCACAGGCGCAGCCGGGGTAGCTGTTGTCGCGCCAGGCGCCACCGACGGAGTCGGCCCGTTCCAGGACGACGAAGTCGGTGATGCCTTCGCGGCGCAGCCGGACCGCGGCCCCCAGGCCCCCGAATCCGGATCCGATCACCGCCACGCGTACATGCTCGTGCTGGGCCATGCTGCCGCCTCCCGCGGTACGTCACGCGACTCTGCCAGCAATCACTGGCATCGTTGGGAGAGTAGAGCAGCTCCGTACCGATGGGTAGGGGTCCGGCACGGGAAAGTTACCGGCGGTACAACATAGGGTGCGGTGGTGGCCGAAGGACGCGAGCACCGCGAATACCGCATGGAGGAGCTGGCCAAGGAGGCCGGCATCCCTGTGCGGACCCTGCGCTTCTACCGGGAGCGCGGTCTGATCGCGCCGCCGCGCCGGGAGGGACGCATCGCCTGGTACGACGACCACCACCTGGCCCGGCTGCGGACCATCGCCGGGCTGCTGGAGCGCGGCCACACCCTCACCGGGATCGCCGATCTGGCCCGCACCTTCGAGAGCGGCCGCGATGTCGCCGAGGTGCTGGGGCTGGGCGAGCCGACCGAGGAGACCCCCGTCCGCCTCACGCCCGAACAGCTCGCGGACCACTTCGAGGGCGAGGTCACCCCGGAGAACCTCGCCACGGCCCTGGACCTGGGCTATCTCGCCACCGACGGCGACGAGATCGTGCACATCAGCCGCCGCCTCCTGGAGGTGTCGGCGGAGCTGGTACGGGAAGGTGTGCCGCTCTTCGCCGTGCTCTCGGCGGGGCGCCGGGTCCGGGAACACGCGGACGCCCTCGCCGATCTCTTCGTACAGGTGCTGCGGGACCACACCACGGAGACCGAACCGCCCCAACTCCGCCCGCTCGCCCGCGCAGTGGTGGACGCCGAACTCTCCATGGCCCTGGACCGACGGCTGCGCCGCGACGACGGCACGCAGCCACCGAAGGGGCCGGAGGCGTAACCCCCTGCGACCGCTCACCGAACAGCGCTCGCCGTCACGGCAATTGACTGCGCATCACATGTCCCCGTCGATGGACACCCTGGACACGGCCCGCACCGGCCGCCGTCCGCGCCCGACCGTCACCACACCTCGGGGCCCCGACGCCGTCCAGGTGCGCCTCGCCGCGCTCCTGCCGGAACGGGGCGGGGCCTACGGGCGCCGTACGGCGGGAACGCACCGCAGTGCACGCCGAATGGCGCACAGGAGCCGCCCACCCCGACGAAATCACGTTGCCCGCCCTCCCCCCGTACGCAAGGCTTCCCCCATGTCCGACAACAATCCGAGCGGTTCGCACGGGGTTGCGGCCCTGTTCTCCCACGGGCGGCTGACCACGATCCCGCGCAAGCCGGCCCGCCGCGAGCAGCTGCTCGTCCACCTGGCGCAGACCCTGTTCGAGCCGGACCGCACCTACAGCGAACGCGAGGTCAACGAGGCGCTGCTCACCGTGCACGACGACTACCCGGCGCTGCGCCGTTTCCTGGTCGTGGCAGGCCTGCTGACCCGCCCCAAGGACGGCAGCAGTTACCGGCGGGCCGGGTAGAAGCCCCCTACAGCTCGAAGACGGCCGTCACCGGGGCATGGTCGCTCCACCGCTCGCCGTGCGTGGCGGCCCGCTCCACCCATGCCTTTCTCGCACGCCCGGCGAGACCGGGGGTGGCCACCTGGTAGTCGATGCGCCAGCCCGTGTCGTTGTCGAAGGCCCGCCCGCGGTAGGACCACCAGGAGTACGGCCCTTCCTCGTCGGGGTGGAGCGCCCTCACCACATCGACGTACGCAGCCTCGTCGAAGACCCGGGTCAGCCACTCCCGCTCCTCCGGCAGGAAGCCGGAATTCTTCTTGTTGCCCTTCCAGTTCTTCAGGTCGGCCTCCTGGTGGGCGATGTTCCAGTCGCCGCACACCAGCACCTCACGGCCGTCGGCCGCGGACCGCTCCCTGAGCCCCTTCAGGTACGGCAGGAACGCGGCCATGAAGCGCTCCTTCTCGTCCTGCCGCTCCGTACCGACCTCACCGGACGGGAGATACAGGCTCGCCACCGTGACACCCGGCAGGTCGACCTCGACGTACCGGCCGCTGTCGTCGAACTCCTCGCCTCCGGCGCCCCCGAAGCCGCCGAACCCGATCTGCACTCGTTCCGGCGCCCGGCGCGTGTAGAGAGAGACCCCGGCCCGCCCCTTGGCGGCCGCCGGCGCGTGGACGGCATGCCAGCCGTCGGGCTCGCGCACCTCGTCGGCGAGCTGGTGCGGCTCGGCACGTACCTCCTGCAGGCAGATCACATCGGCTTCGGTCCCCGCCAGCCACTCGACGAAGCCCTTCTTCGCGGCGGCGCGGAGCCCGTTCACATTCACGGTGGTCACGGTGAGCATCAGGGCACAATACCGACAACCAGCGATCGCATACCTGTACCATTTCCCGCATGAATATCCAACCTCGGTCGTTCGACCACCCCGACGCCGTCAAACTCAACGACCAGGTGCAGCTCGAATACGCGGAGCGCTACGGGGACGAGGGCGATGTCACACCGCTCGCCCCGTCGATGTTCCGGCCTCCGCGCGGACTCTACCTCCTCGCCTACGACGAGTCGGGGGCACCGGTCGCCACCGGCGGCTGGCGTGCGCAGGACCGGAACGAGGAGGGCTATCTGGACGGCGACGCCGAGCTCAAGCGGATGTTCGTGATCCCGGAGGGCCGCGGAAGGGGCCTGGCCCGCCGCATCCTCGCCGCTCTCGAAGCGGACGCACAGGCGGCGGGCCGCACCCGAATGGTGCTGGAGACCGGCGACCAGCAGCCGGAGGCGATCGCGCTGTACACGTCCAGCGGCTACACCCCCTGCGAGAAGTTCGGCTACTACCGCACGTACGACAGCAGCCGCTGCTTCGCCAAACCGCTCCAGGAGTCGTGAACCGGGCCCTGTCCTGGTCCAGTGCCCCTCACGGCACTGGAGCCCTCCGAGGAACCCGAGCAACGCGGCACGGAAGGCCTTGCCGTCGTCGGTCGCGGAGACCGGGGAGGTGTCGGCGAGGACCGGCGCCGGCACCCGGTTCCGGTGCAGGCGGTGGAACTCCATGCCGATCCCCCCCGGTTGTGCCCGGCGGCGGACGCCGGCCCGGCGGCGAAACAACGTCGTGCCCCGATGCCTCACCGCACGCGGGCAACACCCGCACAGAACCCGCTGCGTTCGTTCTCCGGCGCCGGCTCCTCCCGGTACCACTCCGCGGCCGGGCAGTTGTCCTCGCCGCCAAGCAGCCAGTCATGGACGCGCGCCGGGTGGGGTCTGCCGTGTCGATCCGGGGCATGGGCGGGCCGGCCGTCACAGGAGGCTCCTCCGTACGGGGAAGCGCAGCCAGGGGGCCGCGCCTCGATCCCGCCGCAGGATGTCCGCGCGGGAAGTACCGGACGGTCCGAACTGCCCTGGGGATCAAACCGTCTTGGAAACGACGAAGTCCCGCCCGATCTTTCGATCGGACGGGACTTCGTCGTGCGGTGGACCTGTGGGGATTTGAACCCCAGACCCCCTCGATGCGAACGAGGTGCGCTACCAGACTGCGCCACAGGCCCTTGCAACGAGTGAAACTCTAGCACCCTCACAGGGGTGCTTGGAAATCCGCTCCCTTGCTGGTCAGCCGGGTCGGCTTCGGAGCGGGTCTCACTCGTTGGCGGCGCGGGGCCGGTCACCGTCGTCGTACTGGTCGAAGAGCGGGGTCCGGCCGTGGTCGCGGGAGCGGCGGGACGAGCCCGTGCGCTGGCGTGGCGCCGGTTCGACCGGAGACGCGGCAGGGTGCGCGGTGCCCGTCTGGGTCGGCTCGGCCGTGCTGGAGCGGGCCGCGCTCCAGGTCTCCGGGTTGCCGACCTCGACGCCGCCCGTGGCGCGCGGGGCGACCGGTGCGGTGACGTACGTCGGCAACGGCACCGGGACCGGCTCCCAGCTGTCGTCCTGGACCCTGCCGCGTTCACGCTGCTGGTCGACCCATTCCGCGTGGTCCGTCTGCTCGACCAGGGCGCGGCGGCCCGCCTCCTGCGGAGAGACCGCGGGGGCGGGCTCGGGCTCCGGGTGGCGCGCCTCGGGCTCCTCGTCGGACTCGGCGGGGGCCGTCGTCGCGGGCTGGTGCCTGCGGGGACGGTTCTCGCGCAGGTGCTGCGCCGCGACCTCTGCCCTGCGCCGGTCCATGGTGAAGACGAACCGGCGCCGTTCCTGGGCGCGCAGATGAACGATGTACATGCTCAGCAGCACGGCCGGCACCGCGGGCGCCCACAGGAAGCGGAGACCGCCGACGGCCGCGACCACCGCGCCGAGGGTGAAGGCGAGGAAGAGGATCGACGTGGTGCGCCGTCGGCGCGCGAGGACCTGCGAGCGCTGGGCGCGCCGGGCGCGCTCGGCGTCGGTCCCGCCGGGTCGTGTGCGCCGTGCGGGCACAGGCGCGCGTACGGGTCTGTCCTGGGCCTGCGGCTCCGGTGCGCGCGCCGGGTCGTGCACCCGGGCTTCGGTGTGCGCCGGAGGCGCGGCAAAGGCCCGGACGTCCACGGAATCCAGTCGGTCCGTGTCCGCGTCCGGGTCGGCGTCGGGGTCCGCCTCCTCGGCGGTGCGTTCCCGCAGCTCCTTGGCATACCGGCGCTCCATGGCCGCCCGTCCGGACAGCAGCCGGATGGCGGTGCTGAAGCGTTCCGTCGGACGGGCTTCATTGAGCTCGTCCTGCCTGCGGAGCCACATCGGCACCAAGTAGGCGGCCCAGGCCCCGACGATGACTGCATAGATGAGGCCGCTGCTGCTCACGTCTCACACCGTAGAGGGGTTTGCACGGAGGCATCCGCCAATTGGCCCGGTGTGTCGCATGATCCGGCTGATATCGCGGACTTTTTTTGTGATTGTTCGGATCAGCAGTCGGCGTTTGCGCGTTCGTTAGCGGCCACACATCGACCAATTTCGAACACTTATTTTATTTCGCGTGGCGTTCCGGTCGTGCCTGGTGCCAGCGCCGGAGCAGTCCGTCGGGCACCTCCTCCGCCGTGAGAGCAAAGATCAGATGGTCCCGCCAGGCACCGTCGATGTGGAGATAGCGCGGACGCAGCCCTTCCTCGCGGAATCCGAGTTTCTCCACGACCCTCCGGCTGGGCCCGTTCTCCGGCCGAATGCACACCTCGATGCGGTGCAGCCCGACCGTCCGGAAACAGTGGTCGACAGCGAGCGCCACCGCGGTCGGCATCACACCGCGGCCCGCCACATCCTGATCCACCCAGTAGCCCACGTGTCCCGAGCACATCGACCCCCAGGTGATCCCGGCGACCGTCAACTGCCCGACCAGGCGCCCCTCGTACTCGATGGCGAAGGGCAGCATCCGGCCCGCGTTGGCCTCGGAACGCAGATGGCGGATCATCTGACGGTACGTGGGGCGCCGGGCGACCGGGCCGCCCGGCGCCGGGGGCGGAACCGTCGCCTCCCAGGGGCGCAACCAGTCACGGTTGCGCCGGTTGACCTCGCGCCACACGCGCTGGTCCCGCAGCTTTATCGGCCGGAGGGTGATCGCGCCGTCCGTCAGGATCACCGGCCAGGTCGGGACGTTCAGCTCGGGCTCCCGGGTCGGGGGTGGTCGCCGCCGCGGAGCTGGTCGACGGCGTGCACCAGAAGACGTTCGAGGACGGCGAGTCCGTCCCGCACCCCACCGGTGGAGCCCGGCAGGTTCACGATGAGGGTGCCGCCCGCCACACCCGCCAGGCCACGGGAGAGCGCGGCCGTGGGGACCTTCTCGCGGCCCTCGGCGCGGATCGCCTCCGGGATGCCGGGGATCTCGTGGTCGAGGACGCGACGGGTGGCGTCGGGGGTGCGGTCGGTGGGTGAGATGCCCGTACCACCGGTGGTGACGATGGCGTCGTACCCGGCGGCCACCCCGGCCCGCAGGGCCTGCTCGACGGGGTCGCCGTCGGGGACGACCTGCGGCCCGTCGACGGCGAAGCCGAGCGCGGTGAGCGCCTCGACGATCAGGGGGCCGCCCCGGTCGGCGTAGACACCGGCCGAGGCGCGGTTCGAGGCGGTCACGACGAGGGCGGCGTACGGGGCGGTCAGCGCACCGCCGAACGGCGCCGCGTCGGGCGCCGTCACGCGTCCGCTCCCTCCGGCGTCGGGCGCCGGTAGTCGCCGGACTTGCCGCCGGACTTCGCCTCGACCCGGACATCCGTGATGACCGCGCTCTTGTCGACCGCCTTGATCATGTCGATCACGGTGAGCGCGGCGACCGAGACGGCGGTCAGCGCCTCCATCTCCACGCCCGTGCGGTCCGTCGTCTTCACCGTGGCGGCGATCTCCACCGCGTCGTCGGCGACGCTCAGATCGACCTTCACGCCGGAGACGGCGAGCGGGTGGCAGAGCGGAATCAGCTCCGGGGTGCGCTTGGCACCCATGATCCCGGCGATGCGGGCGGTGGCGAGGGCGTCGCCCTTGGGGACTCCCTCGCCACGGAGCAGTTCGACGACGCGCGGCGAGACGAGGACCCGGCCGCTGGCGCGGGCGACGCGCGCGGTGACGTCCTTCTCGGACACGTCGACCATCCGGGCCGCGCCCGCCTCGTCGAGATGCGTCAGCCTGTTCTGCGTACTCACTGAACTCCGCCTAGCGGTAGGGCGCCGGTTGCCCGCTCGGCCTGCACCGGGGTGCGGCCGGGGGCCCAGGGGGTGTCCCCCGGTAAGGCACAGCGGCAGACACCGTACCGCCACCGGCCGGCGTTCAGCGGAGCAGGATCACCTCGGTGACCGTGCCGGGCTCCGCCGAGGTGACGTCCTCGGGCAGCACGATCAGCGCGTCCGCCTGGGCGAGAGCCGCGATCAGATGCGATCCGGAGCCGCCGACGGGCGTGACGGTGCCCGCCTCCGCGTCGTACGTGCCGCGCAGGAACTGGCGCTTGCCGGACGGCGAGGAGAGCGCTTTGTCGGTGTTCAGCGTGGCGTGGACGGTCGGGCGGGTCACCTCTTGCAGGCCCATCAGCGTGCGGATCGCGGGCCGCACGAACAGCTCGAACGAGACGTACGAGGAGACGGGATTGCCCGGCAGCGCCAGCAGCGGTGTGTGCTCCGGGCCGATCGAACCGAATCCCTGCGGCTTGCCGGGCTGCATGGCGAGCTTGCGGAATTCGATGCCGCTGCCCGGCTCGTCCTCGTCGCCGACGGAGGACAGTGCTTCCTTGACCACGTCGTACGCACCGACACTGACCCCGCCCGTGGTGACGACGATGTCCGCGCGGATCAGCTGGTCCTCGATCGTGGCGCGGAGCGAATCGGCGTCGTCCTCGACGGCTCCGACCCGGTAGGCGATCGCTCCGGCGTCGCGCGCGGCGGCGGTCAGCGCGAAGCTGTTCGAGTCGTAGATCCGGCCGCCGGTCAGCTCCTCGCCGGGCTGCACGAGTTCGCTGCCGGTGGAGATGACGACGACGCGCGGCCGGGGGCGCACCTTCACGGTGGAGCGGCCGATCGCTGCGAGCAGCCCGATCTGCGGCGGCCCGATCACCGAACCGGCCCGCAGGGCCAGATCGCCGGGCTGCACATCACTGCCGCGGGCCCGGACGTGGGCACGGGCCGCGACCGGACGGTGGACGCGGACCTCCCCGCCCGCGACCTGCGGGGCGTCGCTGTGGGCGCGCATGGTGTCCGCCGGGCCGCCGCCCGTACCTCCGTCGGTCCACTCGACAGGGACGACGGCCTCGGCACCGGCCGGCAGGGGTGCGCCGGTCATGATGCGGGCGGCCTCGCCCGGTCCCACGGTCTGGTCGCCGGAGAGCCCGTCGCTGCCCGCCGCGATGTCACCGATGACCGTGAGCACCGCGGGGAACTCCTCGCTGGCGCCCTCGACATCGGCGATCCGGACCGCGTACCCGTCCATCGAGCTGTTGTCGAAGGGCGGCAGGGCGATCTCCACCATGACGTCCTCGACGAGGACGCAGCCCTGGGCCTCGGGCAGTTGCAGCTCGATGGGTTCGAGCGGCCGCACGGCGCCGAGAATGTCTTCCAGGTGCTCGTCCACCGACCAGATCGTGCTGCTCAAAGTGCTACATCTCCTCGGTGACATATCTGCGGAGCCAGGTCCGGAACTCCGGGCCCAGATCTTCACGTTCGCACGCGAGTCTGACAATGGCACGCAGATAGTCGCTCCGGTCACCGGTGTCATAGCGGCGTCCCTTGAAGACGACACCGTGCACCGGGCCACCGATCTTCTCGTCCGCGGCGAGCAGCTGCAGAGCGTCGGTCAGCTGGATCTCGCCCCCGCGGCCCGGCTCGGTCCTGCGCAGTATGTCGAAGACGGCGGGGTCGAGGACGTAGCGCCCGATGATGGCGAGATTGCTGGGCGCATCGGCTGTTTCGGGCTTCTCGACCAGGCCGGTGACCCTGACGACATCGCCCTCGACGGTGGTGTCGACGGCTGCGCAGCCGTACAGATGGATCTGCTCCGGCTCGACCTCCATCAGCGCGATGACGCTGCCGCCCTCGCGCTCCTGGATCTCGACCATGCGGGCGAGCAGCGGGTCCCGCGGATCGATCAGGTCGTCGCCGAGGAGAACGGCGAACGGCTGGTCGCCGACGTGCGGTGCGGCGCACAGCACGGCGTGGCCGAGGCCGCGCGGGTCGCCCTGGCGGACGTAGTGCATGGTGGCGAGGTCGCTCGACTGCTGGACCTTCTGGAGCCGTTCGGCGTCTCCCTTGCGGGTGAGCGCCGACTCCAGCTCGTAATTGCGGTCGAAGTGGTCCTCGAGCGGACGCTTGTTGCGTCCGGTGATCATGAGTACGTCGGAGAGACCGGCCGCCACGGCCTCCTCGACGACGTACTGGATCGCAGGCTTGTCGACCACAGGCAGCATCTCTTTGGGAGTGGCTTTGGTGGCCGGCAGGAAGCGGGTGCCGAGTCCCGCGGCCGGGATGACAGCCTTGCTGATCCTGGGGTGCGACTGAGTCATGCGCGCAACCATAACCGGTGAGTATGGGCGGAAGATGAGCCTCCGGTTAACTTTGTACTTCTATATGCACATACGAGAGATGCGCAGGTGCACGTTGAACACCGACATGTCCGGAAAGGCCTCGCTCAGGCGTCAACTACTCGCCTCGCGAGCCCTCCTGGCCAGCGAAGACGTCGAAAATGCCGCGATGGTTCTGTCCCGGGGCGCAGTCGGTCTCACCGAGCTGGCCGGGGCCCGTACCGTCGCCGCCTATGTCTCGGTCGGGAGCGAACCAGGGACTCGCGCGCTGCTGGACGCGCTGCGCGCGCGGGGCGTACGGGTACTGCTGCCGGTGCTCCTCCCGGACAACGATCTGGACTGGGCGCCGTACGAAGGCGCCGACCGCCTTCTCCCGGCGGGCCGCGGGCTGCTGGAGCCGGACGGCCCACGGCTCGGGCCCGACGCCGTCCTCGACGCGGACGCGGTCCTGCTGCCGGGCCTCGCGGTGGACGGGCGCGGGATGCGGCTCGGCCGGGGCGGCGGTTCGTACGACCGGGTGCTGGCCCGGCTCGCGGCCGCGGGGGCGCACCCCTCGCTGATCGTCCTCCTCTACGACAACGAGGTGGTCGCGACGGTTCCCGTGGAACCGCACGACCACCCCGTAGACGCCGTCGTGACGCCGGCCGGAACGCGGCGCTTCACCGGCTGAGCCCGGCCGGCACCGCGCCGGGCCCGTCGGCCCGGGACCGCGGTGCCGGGTCCGCCGCCCTACGACGGCTTGAGCGTCAGCGTGTCCTTCGTCGACTTGGCCACGGCGTTCGTTCCGAAGGACCAGCCGAGCAGATCCCCGTCGGCCCACTTGTCGGTCTGATCGGTGTAATGCGCGCTGAACGCGTGACCGGACGCACCGGTGAGGTTGATCCAGCGGGACTTGTCCCAGTCCCCCACGTTGACGACCATGCGCATCGACGGGACCCAGATGACCTCGTAGCCGCCCGCCGCGTTCCAGCCGCTGGCGTTGACCGCGGCCTCGCCACCGCCCAGGTTCCACGGGCCGCGGTTGAGGGCCCGCTGGAGCAGATCGGGGCCTTCGGTACCGAGGGTCTGGTTCTTCAGGGTCAGCTGGTGCAGCCGGCCCCAGCTCCAGGTGGAGATGTCCTTGCCGAGCTTGGCGGTCAGCTCCCAGCGGGCGTCCTTCATGGCGCGGGCGAAGAGCATGTCACGGTTCTCGGTCGCCTTGTCCTTGCGGTTCTTCGGCGCCTTCCACCAGTCGCTGTTCTCGTCGTCCTTGAGCTTCATGACCACCTGGTACCAGCGGTCGCCGCCGTCCGGCTGCGCCGAGTCCGCGTCGCGCTGACCGCATTCGCGAACCGGCTTGTCCTGCTCGTCGACCGGGCCCGTGCTGTCGGCCGGGAGCACGGTGAGGCATTCGCCCTTGACCCGCATCTCCTTGGGCAGCTTGTCGCCGAAGGCCAGCTTCAGGATGTTGCGCCAGACCGCGTTGAAGTACGCGGCGGCCGCCGAGTCGGGCTCCTGGTGGGAGTCCCAGCCCTCCAGGAGCTTCTGCGCCTCACGCACGCTCTTGTCGGAGACCTTGATTTTCAGCAGTTCGGGCACCAGCTCCGCGGCGATCTCGCTGGTGTTGTCCATCTGCATCTTCTGCATGTCTTCGGTCGAGATCTTCTCGCCGCCCTTGATCTTCCCCGCGATGAGGTCGTTGATCCGCTGGCTGCGGGTGCCGTAGCCCCAGTCCTTGGTGAGCAAGGGGCGGTATGTCTTCTCGTCGATGACGGCCTGGTTGGCGGTGACGATGTAGCCGCGCTTCGGGTTGTACTCGTACGGCAGCTGGGCGAACGGGATCGGGTCCTTCTCCCAGCCGTACTCCGAGGTCCAGCCGGGGCTCGGCATCGTGCCGTCGCCCTTCTTGCGGACCGGGATCTTGCCGGGGGCCTGGTAGCCGATGTTGTTCTTGTTGTCCGCGTAGATGAGGTTCTGCGAGGGCACCTCGAAGTGCTCGGCCGCCTTGCGGAAGGACGGGAAGTCCTTGGCCCGGTTGAGCTCGAAGACGGCGTCCATGGAGCGGCCGGGGTCCAGCGCGGTCCACTTCAGGGCGACCGCGTAACCGTCGGCCCGGTCCGGGGCCGCGTTGCCGACGGGGGCCTTCTGGCCGACCTTCTCCAGCTCGCTGCTGCGGTCGGAGATCAGCGGACCGTTGTTGGTCTCGCGCACGGTGATGTGCCGGCTCGCGCCCCCCGCGACCTTGATGGTCTCCTCACGGGTGACGAACGGCTTCACCTTGCCGTCGTACTGGTAGCCGTCGCCGGAGACCTTCTCCAGGAAGAGGTCGGTGACGTCGGCGCCGAGGTTGGTGAAGCCCCAGGCGATGTCCTGGTTGTGACCGATTATCACACCCGGCATGCCGGAGAAGGTGTATCCGGCGGTGTCGTACTGGCAGGTCGCCGAGATCTGACGGCAGTGCAGCCCCATCTGGTACCAGAGCGAGGGCAGCTGCGGCGCCAGGTGCGGGTCGTTGGCGAGCAGCGGCTTGTCCGTCGTCGTGTACTGGCCTGAGACGACCCAGGAGTTGGACCCGATACCGTTGCCGTTCGGACCGAGCAGCGCGGGGATCCGGTCGAGGGTGTCGGAGAGCGAGGCGAGCTGCGTGTTCACTCCCTCGGTGGCGCCCTGCACGGTGTCCGCGCCGACGCCCGAGGTCGGCGTCGCCTTCGGGTTGAACGTGTCGGTGACCGGCGAGATCGCGCCCTCGCTGACGATCGGCTCGTGGGTGCCGTACGGGTACTCCGGGTACAGGTCCTCGATCTGCTTCTTGCTGAGCCTGCTGGTCATCAGCGAGCGGTCGATCTCGTCCTGCATGTTGCCGCGCAGGTCCCAGGCCATCGCCTTGAGCCAGGCGACCGAGTCGACCGGGGTCCACTTGGTCGGCTTGTAGTCGTTGGTGAGGCCGAGCGCGGCGTACTCGACGGAGATGTCCTTGCCGTCGCGCCCCTTGAGGTAGGCGTTCACCCCGTCCGCGTACGCCTGGAGGTTCTTCTTGGTGTCCGCGGACAGGACGGTGTCGTACTCCCTCTGGGCGACCTTGCGCCAGCCCAGCGTGCGCAGGAAGGCGTCCGTGTCGACCTGCCCGGAGCCGAACATCTCGGAGAGCCGGCCGGCCGTCATGTGACGGCGGACGTCCATCTCCCAGAAGCGGTCCTGCGCCTGCACGAAGCCCTGTGCGCGGAACAGGTCGGCGTCGGAGTCCGCGTAGAGCTGCGGGATCCCGTAGCTGTCGCGTTTGACGTCGACGTTCCCGGCGAGGCCGTCGATCTTGATGGAGCCGTTCGTCTGCGGGTACGAGGCCCGCACAGTGGTTACGGACCAGAACGCGCCGTAACCGATACCCGCGACAAGCGCCAGCACCAGGACGATCACGATCAGGCGGGCGCGTCGCCCCTTCTTCTTGCCGGGCTTCCCACCGGCGGAACCGGAAGAGCCGGAAGAGGCGGTTGTGTTGGCGGGCATCGCTGTCCTTCGAGGGGCAGGGTGGTCCTGGGAGTGCAGGAGCAACCATAGGCGCAGCACCGAAGCGGGTCCGACGCGGTATCGGGATGCATCGAATCGAAGTGCGATCGCACGAACGCTCGAAGCCGTCAAGAAAACGTTAAAGATTAGGTAAGGTAACGAAGTACTGGCCGCCGGAAGACGATTCGGCAGGCGTACGCAGGGAAGGAACGGCCACTGACTGTCCACGCGCTCAACGAACTCCTGCTCGTCTGCTCACTCGTGCTGCTCGTCGCCGTCGTGGCGGTACGCATCTCGTCCCGCAGCGGCCTCCCCAGCCTGCTCCTGTATCTCGGCATCGGGATCGCCATGGGGCAGGACGGGATCTTCCACGTCAAGTTCGACAACGCCGAACTCACCCAGGCGTTCGGCTACGCCGCTCTGGTCGTGATCCTGGCCGAGGGCGGCCTGGGCACGAAGTGGAAAGAGATCAAGCCGGCGCTGCCCGCCGCCGCCATGCTCTCGGTCGTCGGCGTCGCGGTGAGCGTGGGCGTCACCGCGGCCGGGGCGCACTATCTGGTCGGCCTCGACTGGCGGCAGTCGCTGATCATCGGCGCGGTCGTCTCGTCGACCGACGCCGCCGCGGTCTTCTCGGTGCTGCGCAAGGTGCCGCTGCCGGCCCGGATCACCGGCGTGCTGGAGGCCGAGTCCGGCTTCAACGACGCCCCCGTGGTGATCCTGGTGGTGGCCTTCTCGACCAGGGGGCCGGTGGACAGCTGGTACGTACTGGTCGGCGAGATCGCCCTGGAACTGGCGATCGGCGCGGCCGTCGGTATCGCCGTCGGCTGGCTCGGCTCGTTCGGGCTGCGTCATGTGGCCCTGCCCGCGTCCGGTCTCTACCCGATCGCGGTGATGGCGATCGCCGTGTCCGCGTACGCGGCGGGCGCCATGCTCCACGGCAGCGGCTTCCTCGCCGTCTATCTGGCCGCGATGATCCTCGGCAACGCCAAACTGCCCCACTGGCCCGCCACCCGCGGCTTCGCCGACGGGCTCGGCTGGCTGGCGCAGATCGGCATGTTCGTCCTGCTCGGGCTGCTGGTCTCCCCGCACGACCTGCTCGCGGACTTCTGGCCCGCGGTGATCGTCGGTCTGGTGCTGACAGTGGTGGCGCGCCCGCTGGAGGTCTTCATCTCGCTCATCCCGTTCCGGATGCCCTGGCAGGAGAAGGCCTTCATGTCATGGGCGGGGCTGCGCGGCGCCGTACCCATCATCCTGGCGACCATTCCCATGGTGTCCGGGATCGAGGGATCCGCCCACGTCTTCAACATCGTCTTCGTACTCGTGGTCGTCTACACGCTGATTCAGGGACCGACCCTGCCCTGGCTGGCCAAGGCCCTGAAGATCGCCGAGGACCCGTCCGAGGCCGCCGACCTGGGCATCGAGTCGGCGCCGCTGGAACGGCTGCGCGGTCATCTGCTGTCGGTCGCGATCCCCGCGAAGTCGAAGATGCACGGCGTGGAGGTCGCCGAACTGCGACTGCCCGCCGGTGCCGCAGTCACCCTGGTCGTACGGGACGGCAAGAGCTTCGTCCCCGCGCCGTCGACGGTGCTGCGGCGCGGAGACGAACTGCTGGTCGTCACGACCGATCCGGTACGCGACGCGGCGGAGTCGCGGCTGCGGGCAGTCGGCGAGGGCGGCAAGCTGGCCAGCTGGCTGGGGACCGACGGGGACAGCAGGGGCGCGAGGGCCCATCACTGACCATCCGAAGCGCACGACCAGGAGTCTGCGCACAATCGCAGGCAGGCAAGCAATCCTGCCTGTAGCATGAAGGAAATCTGATCGATACATCTGGTCACTCCACCTGATCGACCAACTCTGCCTGACGCAGAGCTGGCGCGACCGTATGGCGGTCGTGGCGTCCTCCGCTTCTGCAGCGAGCGCCCGGCATCTACCGCAGTTCCGCGCGAAGAGGACAGCTCTCGGCAGCCCCCGTACGGGACCGGCACCCACAGGTGCGGACCGGCGGGGGCACCGCTACCAGGCGGCAGAAAGGCATGGACCGTGGCGTCCACGGTCTCCGACCGCCCCGGTTACCAGCAGCTGCTGCGCACCCCGGGTGCGTGGACCTTCCTCCTGCCGGGCTTCGCCGCACGGCAACCCTTCGCCATGCTGACCATCGGCATCGTGCTGCTGATCCAGCACACCACCGGTTCGTACGGCAGCGCGGGCGCCGTCGCCGCTGTCACCGGCGTCTCCATGGCGCTGTTCGCACCCCAGAGCGGCAAGCTCGCCGACCGCATCGGCCAGCGCGCCGTACTGCTGCCGGGCGTCCTCGTGCACGCGGCGTCCGTATCGGCACTGACCGCACTCGCCCTGGCGGACGCGCCACTGTGGCTGCTGTTCCTGGCCGCCGTTCCGACGGGTGCGTCCGTCCCCCAGATCGGGCCCATGGTGCGGGCCCGCTGGGCGGCCCTGCTGGGCGCGGCTCCGGGCCGGGAGGCCTCGCCGCTGATGTCGACCGCCGCCGCCTTCGAGTCGGTGACGGACGAGTTCACCTTCGTCATCGGGCCGGTCCTCGCCACCGCGCTGTGCACCGGCGTGCACCCGGCGGCCGGGCTGATCACGGAAGCCGCGCTGACGCTGGTGGGCGGCCTGCTCTTCGCGGCGCAGCACCGCACCCAGCCCACGGCCCGAGCCGCCGCGGCCGGCACCTCCGGACAGCGCGTCTCCGCTCTGTCCGTGCCGGGCGTACGGGTGCTCGCGGTGGCCTTCCTCGGGATCGGCGCGGTCTTCGGCGGCATGCAGGTCTCGCTGACCGCGTTCGCCGAGGAGATCGGCCGGCCCGGCGCGAACGGCCTGCTGTACGGGATCTTCGCGGCCGGCAACATGCTGGCCGGGATCGCCTGCGGCGCCATCGCCTGGAAGAGCGGGCCGCGGCGCAGGCTGATCGCCGGGTACGCGGCGCTGACGCTGACCGCTTCGGGGCTGTGGGCGGTGCACTCCGTGCCGCTGCTGGCCGGGCTCGGGCTGCTCGTCGGGCTCTCCATCGCACCCGCGCTGATCAGCGGATACACGCTGGTGGAGACGCTGGTTCCGGCGTCCGCGCGGACCGAGGCGTTCACCTGGCTGACGGGTTCGGTCGCGCTCGGCCAGGCGGCTGCGGTGACGGTCGCCGGACGGCTCGCGGACGCCCACGGCGCGAGCACCGGCTTCGTGGTGCCGCTGGTGGGGACCGTGCTGGCCCTCGCGACCCTGGTGACCCTGCGTTCGCGGCTGACACCGAGAGCATCGGGACGGACCGTGGCACGTGGTGTCGGTCACCGAGAGCCGGTCACGGTGGACTGATCCAGCGGAATACGTCAGTATGGAGCGTCGTTAGCACTCATTGAGTCAGAGTGCCAGGAGGATCAAGTGCCGACCTATCAGTACCAGTGCACCGAGTGCGGCGAGGGCCTCGAGGCGGTGCAGAAGTTCACCGATGATGCCCTGACCGTGTGCCCGAACTGCGAGGGACGCCTGAAGAAGGTGTTCTCGGCGGTCGGCATTGTCTTCAAGGGTTCCGGTTTCTACCGGAACGACAGCCGCGGATCGTCGTCGAGCAGCACGCCGTCGTCTTCGCCCGCGAAGGCATCCGGTTCCGCTTCGTCCTCCTCGACGGGGTCGGACTCGAAGTCGTCCGCTTCGTCCGCCTCCGCTTCGTCCGCTTCCTCGTCGTCGTCCTCCGCGTCGTCGACGAGTGGTACGTCGGCCGCCTGAGCCGAGGTACCCAGCCTCTCTTCACCGGGGACCCCGCCGATCCACTCGGCGGGGTCCCCGGCGTTTTTGCGCGCCGCTACTGTGATCGCATGGTGAACGCAGAGATCGGTGTCATCGGCGGCTCGGGCCTGTACTCCTTCCTGGAGGACGTCACCGAGGTTCGCGTGGACACCCCGTACGGACAGCCGAGCGACTCCCTCTTCCTCGGCGAGATCGGCGGCCGCCGGGTCGCCTTCCTCCCCCGCCACGGCCGCGGCCACCATGTGCCGCCGCACCGCATCAACTACCGCGCCAACCTGTGGGCCCTGCGCTCCGTGGGCGTACGTCAGGTGCTCGGCCCGTGCGCGGTCGGAGGGCTGCGACCGGAGTACGGCCCCGGGACGCTGCTCGTTCCGGACCAGTTGGTGGACCGCACCAAGACCCGTACGCAGACGTATTACGACGGGGAGACCCGGCCGGACGGGGTGGCGCCGAACGTGGTGCATCTGGGCTTCGCCGATCCGTACTGCCCCGAGGGGCGCAAGGTCGCGCTGGCCTCGGCCCGCGGCAGGAACTGGGAGCCGGTGGACGGCGGAACACTCGTCGTCGTGGAGGGGCCGCGCTTCTCGACCAGGGCCGAATCGCGCTGGCACGCGGCGATGGGCTGGTCCGTGGTCGGGATGACCGGGCATCCGGAGGCCGTGCTCGCCCGCGAACTGGGGCTCTGCTACACGACGATGACGCTGGTGACGGACCTGGACGCGGGTGCCGAGGCGGGCGAGGGCGTCTCCCACGGGGAGGTGCTGAAGGTGTTCGCCGCCAATGTGGACCGGCTGCGGTCGGTGCTCTTCGACGCGGTGACCGCGCTGCCCCCGGAGGGGGATCGCCACTGTCCCTGTGCGCATGCGCTGGACGGGATCGAGACGGGACTCGAACTGCCGTAGGGGGGTGCCCCGGTGGCGGGTGGGTGACGGAGTTGTCCACACCGTGGGGGCTGTCCACAGGGCTCAGCGGGAATCTCGCGGAAGGCGGAGGGTGAGGGGAGTCGGCGTTCGTCCGACTCCGCGCTCCTCATGACTGGTGGTGTTGGCCATGTTCCCGCCCGCTTCTGCGACCTCCTCCTCGCTTCATGTACGCCCGTCCGTCCCGGGTCCGCCGGTGTCGGCGCCCGCGCCCTGCGGGGTGCCCTCGTTCGCGCCGTTGCGGGTGCGCGGGGGCGGGGGGCGTCGGCTGCGGCGTGCGATGTGGCGGCAGCGTCGGGCGATGGCGGCCGGGCTGGCGCTGACGGCTGCGGCGCTGGCCGCCGCGGGACTGGGCGGCGGCGAGACCCCGGGCGGTGCCGGAGGCGCGGCAGGTGCCGGGCCGGTGAAGCGACGGCCGGCTCCGCTGGTGTCGGCACCGGTCCGGATCGCGGATGCGGCAACCGTCCGGCTGCTGCGCCCCGGCGACCGGGTCGATGTGATCGCGGCCGGGGGCGCCGGGGCCGATGCCAGGGTGGTGGCGAAGGGGGCCCGAGTGGCGGCGGTGCCGCGGGCGCCGGCCGACGGCGGGGCGGAGGATCCCGCGGAAGGTCCTGCGGCGGGCGGCGCGCTGGTCGTGCTGTCCGTGCCGCGGAGCACGGCCGCATCGCTGGCCGGCGCGGGGATCTCGGCCCGGCTGGCGGTGACCCTGTGCTGAACGGGACCTGTCGGCCCTGCGGACTGACACACCGTCAGGCCAGCGCCCCGAAGGCGTGGATCGGGTGGTTCTGCCGCGTACTGCCCCAGGTTGCGGAACAGTTCGCTCCCCCTGCGGCTCCCGCGGAGGAAGGCTCACCCGTGGGCGAGAAGAAGAAGGCCGGTCCGGGGAGGGCTGCAACGCCTTCCTGCTGCGCGGGCCGTGTGATCGACACGGCGATCACGGTCGGCATCGGCGCCGCCCTCGCCGACATCGTGAACGCGATCGTCAAGGGCGTCATCGACCCGCTCGTCGGCGCGTTCGGCACCCGGGATCCGGAGAGCCGCAACTCCTGCCGCGAGGACCCCCTGCGTCGCCGACCCGATGGCGGATCGCGGCCAGGACCCGGGGCGCGGGCACGATCAGCTCAGACGTGGTGGGGCGGCTTCTCGTCGAGGAAGCGCGCAAGGTCGGCGGAGCTGTCGCCCCCCGGGGCCCGCTCACCCCACCCTCGGTCCGTATCGTCCGCGGACTGCTGGTCCAGTGGATCGTCGAAGATCAGAGCCGGCCTGGGCTTCCTCTGTTCCGGTTGTACGGGGTGTGCCGGCTGTGACGGTTTCGAATCGCGCGGTCCGGAGGCGGGGGCGGTGCTCATGTCTCCAGGGTACGGCGGCTCTCCCGGGTACGGCAGCGGTCAGCGGTCCTTCGGGTCGAGCATCCAGAGCCCGAGGACGACGGCGAAGGACAGGCAGAGGAAGCCCGCACCCCACCAGGCCGTTGCGGTGTTGCCCTCCATCCATTCGTCGACGACGACGGTCAGGCCCCAGAGCTGGCCGATGACCACGGTCATGGCCAGGGCCAGCCGGGCCGTCAGTTTCGAGGAGCGCTCGGGTTCCTGGTCGGTGCCCGCTCCCGGGCCCGGACCGGTGCGACGGACCCGGGGGTCGCCGTAGCCGCTGGTGGAGCGGATCTGCGGATAGCGCTCACGGACGGGCCGGTTCAGCTCCGGCCGGGCGCTGCCCGGGTGGTACTCCGGGTAGGCCCGCGGGTCCGGGCCGACGGGCTGCTGGGCGTCGGTCATGTCCGCCTGCCGGGGGGCTCGGCTTCGGTTGCCTGGGTACGGAGCTCCTTCGCCCCGGGAGGAGGCGCGGGGGTGCCTCCCCGCCGCCCCGGACGGAGGGGCAGCCGATCCGGGAGGCGAGGTCCGGGCGCTCGGAGCTGATCTGGCGGCACAGGCCCTGCTCGATGCTCTCGCCGGAGCGGGTGGTGCCGATGGCCCAGACGCTGCCGTCGGTCTCCTCCGTGAGCACCACCTTGGGCAGCGCACGGGGCGGCGGTCCGGCGGTGACCTCGCCGGTGCGGGCGTCGAAGACGCCGTCGTGGCAGGGGCAGTAGAGCTCCCCCTCCGCACCACGGTCCTTGCGCCAGAGGACCGCGCAGGCGAGATGGGTACAGATCGCGGAGTAGCCGACGAGGGTGCCGTCGTCCAGCCGGACGGCGACCGCCCTGTCCTCTTCGTCCGGGTAGCCGAAGGCGAGGGACTCGCCGGGCAGGAGCTGGGCGGTGATCTTCCTCGGCCCGGGTGCCTTGCCGTCCTCGGGCTCCCCGTGGCGCGGAAGCATCCCGGAGGCCACGCCGAGCCCGCCGACCGCCAGTCCGCCGGAGACAGTGGCGACGATCCGGAGATAGTCGCGCCGGGTGGTGAGGGAGTCGGCGGCGATCCGGTCGTGCAGGGCCTCGCGCGGGTCCCCGCCGGGGTGCCGGTCCCCGGCCGGTGGCTGTTCGCTGACACTCATCGGCGGACGTCCTTCCCGTTGATTTCGACGACGGGAAGACCGCCGGGCACCGGCCACTGGACCTTGTCGGCGGGGACGACCATCGCGACGCCGGTACGGACCTCGGTCGCGCCGAAGGTGAAGGTGTCGGCGATCTGGACACCGGGCCGCTCGGCCTGGAGTTCCTCGGCCGTTCCGTAGAACAGCGCCCCGGTCGGACAGACGGTGGCGCACATGGGGGCGAGGCCGTAGGCGGTGCGGTCGTAGCAGAGGTTGCACTTCATCTGCAGCTTCGCCTGCAGGTCGATCTTCGGGACGCCGAAGGGGCAGGCATTGACGCAGTTGGCACAGCCGATGCAGCGGGTGGTGTCGGCCTGCTGCACCACACCGTCGGCGGTGACCAGGATGGCGTCGGCCGGGCAGACCTCGGCGCACGGGGCGACCGGGTCCTCGCAGTGCATGCAGACCGTGGGGAGGGAGGCGACGGAGTGGCCCTCGTCGGTGTAGTCGAGGTGGATCATCGATTTACCGCGGTGCGAGTCGCACTCCCGGCAGGCGGAGACGCAGGCCTGGCAGCCGATGCAGCGCCCCGGGTCGATGAAGATCGTTCTTCCCATCATCCGGGTCTCAGCCCCTCTCCGATGTGCCAAGGCCCTGTGGGGACGTGGGCGGCCATGGGTCGGTGCGGGAGACCTGGGCCTCCGGATAGGCGACGTGGCCGGGTGCCACGGGAGGCGCGGGGACCTCGTCGACCTTTTCGGCGTGCTCGATGCGGCAGGCGCACACCTTGTATTCGGGGATCTTGGAACGGGGGTCGAGGGCGTCGATGGTGAGTGCGTTGGCAGCGGTGGGCACCGGCCAGTGGTACGGGATGAAGACGGTGTCGGGGCGGATCGCCTCGGTGACGAGGGCGGGGAAGACCTCGCTTCCGCGCCGGGTGACGACGCGGACCGGTTCGCCGTTGCGGAAGCCGTGGGAGGGGTGGACCTCGGCCCAGGGACGCGGGGTCTGTTCGACGAGGCCGCCCAGGCGTCGGGTCTGGTTGCCCGAGAGGTAGTGGGCGACGGTGCGGCCGGTGGTGAGCGACATGGGGTGCTCGTCGTCGTACGGGTCCATCGGCGGGTGCCAGTCGACGACCTGCAGATGGATCTTTCCGTCGGGGTGGTAGGTCCGGCCGTCCTCGAACAGCCGGGGGGTACCGGGGTGGTCGATGGAGGGGCAGGGCCAGGCGATGCCGCCGGTCTCCTCCAGCCGTTCGTAGGTGATGCCGTAGTAGTCGTTGACGGTGCCGGCGGAGGCGATCCGCAGCTCGTCGAAGACGGCGCGCGAGTCGGCGAACGCGAATTTGTCGCCGGCGCCGAGCCGCCGGGCGAGTTCGCACATCACCCAGGTGTCGGTCCGTACCCCGGGAGGCGGGTCCTGGGCCTTGTTGTGCTTGACGACGCGGGCCTCGGCGTTGGCCATCACCCCTTCGTCCTCGGCCCAGGTGGTGACGGGGAAGACGACATGTGCGTTGGCAGCGGTCTCGGAAAGGAAGAAATCGAATTGGGCATGGAATTCGGCGGCGTCGTACCCCTCCTTGACCACTTTGTAATTGGGCAGGGAGACGAAGGGGTTGTTGCAGATGCCGATCAGGCCCCGGATCTCGCGGCGCTGCATCTGCCAGACCATTTCCATCATCGAGGTGCCGGCGGGCGGGAGTTCGGACTCCTCGATGCCCCAGATCTCGCAGATCTGCCGACGGTGCTCCGCGTTCATGATCGAGCGGCCGCCGGGCAGGAGGTCCGACTTCTGGCCGTGCTCGCGACCGCCCTGCCCGTTGCCCTGACCGGTGATGGTGCCGTAGCCGGCGCCGGGCTTGCCGATGTGGCCGGTGGCGGCGCAGAGGTTGATCACGGCAAGGCAGTTCTCGACACCCTGCGAGTGGTGCTCGATGCCGCGGGCGTGCCAGGCCATGGCCTTGGGGGCGCGGGCGAAGGTCCGGGCGACCTGGACGATCTGTTCGGCGGGGACACCGCAGATCTCGGCGCCACGGGACGGCGGGTACTCGGCGGCCTTGGCCCTGACCTCGTCCCAGCCGGTGGTGTGGGCGGCGAGATGGGCCTCGTCGGTGAGGCCCTCCTCGATGACGACGTTCAGAACGGAGGTGAAGAACGCCGAGTCGGTGCCCGGCTTGAGGGCGACATGGATGTCGGCCGTGCGAGCGACCGCGGTCTCGCGCGGGTCGATGACGATCAGGCTCGCGCCGCGGTCCCGGGCCCCCCACACATACTGGGTCATCACGGGGAAGCATTCGCCGACGTTGGAGCCCGCGATCAGCAGGCAGTCGGTGAGCAGGATGTCGGAGAACGGGTTGCCGGCCCGGTCGATGCCGAAGGCGAGCTTGTTGGCTCCCGCCGCGCTGACCATGCAGAGCCGGCCGTTGTAGTCGACATGCCGGGTCTTGAGTGCTACCCGGGCGAACTTGCCGACCAGATACGTCTTCTCGGAGTACAGGCTGGCGCCGCCGAGCACCCCGAAGGCGTCGTTGCCGTACGTCTGCTGGATGCGTTCGACCTCGGAGACCGTGAAGTCGAGCGCCTCGTCCCAGGAGGCTTCGCGGAACGCCTCGTCACGGGAACGGCGCATCAGCGGGGCGGTGAGCCGGTCGGGGTGGTTGACCTGCTGGTACGCGTTGACGCCCTTGGGGCACAGCCGCATCCGGTTGATGTCGTGGTTGCGGGGTTCGACGCCGAAGACCTTTCCGCCGCGGTCGACGCGCAGATACATCCCGCACTGGACGCCGCAGAAGCAGCAGTGGGTGGGGACGAGGGTCTCGCCGTTCTGGTCGGCGTGCCACCGGTCGGCGGGGATGCCGCCCGCGTCCCGGAACGCCCGGGTGCCGGGCGGGGCGAGGGACGGGCCGAGCGGGACGGCCCTACGGGGGTCGTCGGCTCGCGGATCCGCGGTCACTTGAAGCCCTTCTTCACATGGGAGAGATAGGCACTGCCGCGCAGGACCCGCTTGCAGCGCGGGCAGTATTCGGCCCACTCGTCGAAGTCGAGGCTGAGATCGCGCATGGTGCCGCGGAGGTTCTCGACGTACGGTCCGGTGTCGATGGGCTCCTCGCAGCGACGGCAGCCGAAGATCTCCTGGTCCTGCAAGGCGGTGTACTTGAACAGCTGCATACCGACCGCGGCCGGACGCTGGACGATGTGGAAGAACTTCCCGAACGGGAGGTAGATGAGAGTGAAGACCACCGACACCATGTGGAGGATCGCCAGGAATTCGTATCCGCCGCCGTGCAGGAAGATCGACGAGAAGGTGAGCAGCAGACCGGTCACGGAGACGACGATCAGCGCAATCAGCGGGACGAGGTCGTAGGCGAAGCGCTGGCCGGTGATGGCACCGCGGTCCTTCATCCGACGCCACAGGAAGTAGCAGGCACCGGGGATGACGAGCACGGCGGCGATGTCGAGGCCGTGGAACATCAGCCAGCCGAGGACGTTCAGCGAATCGAAGCCGATGATCTTGAAGCCCCAGATGCGCATCTCGTAGCCGGGGCCCGAGCCGCTGCCCGAGGTGAAGGTGAACCAGCCCCAGGTCAGCGGGAAGGTGATCAGCGAGGCGAGGACGCAGCCCCAGAAGATCAGCTGGTGGGCGGCCCAGCGGGCGTGGGAGCGGGCGCCGAGGAACTTCTGGAAGCCCAGATAGGTGGCGATCATCTTCGGCAGAGCGGTGGGAGCCTTGCGGAAGTTGGCCACTGAGAAGAAGGCCCGTCGGCCCTGCCGGAACAGGCGCCGGGCGCCCGGCGCGGAGATCCAGACCGTGTAGCGGTAGGCGACACCGAAGGCGAGGAAGACCGTGGCGACCGCGTACGGGAGGAGGGCGGAGTCGAAGTTCTCCAGAAGCCGGCTGCCGAAGACGATCGCGAGGATCAGCAGGACGGAGACGACGACGCCGGCCACGGTCGCCCGGAAGGTGACGGACAGGGGAACGCCGGCACCGCCCGCGGCGGGCGGTGCCGGTGCACCCCTGGCTCCGGCTGCGGCTTCTGGTGGCTCGGTCACTCAGCCACCGTAGGGACGAATGGGGTTATTAGTCCTGTTTTAGCCAGCGGCAGGGTGAGCCCGTCGCCCGGACGGCGCGCAGCCGGGTTTTCGGCGACGCGCAGGCCGTGCGACGCGAAGGGACGAGGCGGACGGTGGGCCTCCTTGGCCCGCGTCTCCCGACGTCGTCCGTAAGCCTCTCCATCCGCCGCCGTCCACTGGTGAATGCATTCGCAGGAATCTCCGGGAGGCTTTCCCCGATCGGGCTGCGCGTCCGGGCGCCCGCCCTCGGGGCGGTCTGCTGTGCTGGGGCGCATGCCCCGGATGACCGCTCGCAGCCGCACCGAGGAACACCGCGCGTCGACCCCGCTGGAGCTCTTCTTCGACCTGTGTTTCGTCGTCGCCGTCGCCCAGGCGGGCGGGCGTCTCGTGCATGCCGTCGTCGAGGGGCACCCCGGCACCGGGGTCGCCGGCTACCTGGCGGTGTTCTTCGCGATCTGGTGGGCCTGGGTCAACTTCTCCTGGTTCGCCTCCGCGTACGACACCGACGACGCGCTGTACCGCGTGGTCACGTTCGTCCAGATCACCGGCGTGCTCATCTTCGCCGCCGGGGTACCACGCGCCTTCGACAACGGGGACTGGGCGCTCGGCGTCATCGGATATGTGGTGATGCGGCTCGCGCTGACCAGCCAGTGGCTGCGGGTGGCCCACTACGCCGAGGGCGCGGAGCGCACGGTCGCCCGGCGGTACGCCACCGGCATCGTCCTGCTCCAACTGGGCTGGATCGGCATGCTGTTCGTGCCCGCCGGTGCGAACGGCGCCCGTTCCGCAGTCTTCGTCGTGCTCGCCCTGTGCGAGCTGGCGGTCCCGACGATCGCCGAGCGCGACCTCGGGACGAGCTGGCATCCGCACCACATCGGCGAGCGGTACGGGCTGTTCACCATCATCGTGCTCGGGGAGACGATCGCCGCCGCGACGGTCGCCGTCCAGGAGGCGGCCGACGAGCACGAAGCGCTCGACGAACTGCTGCCGGTCGCCGCGGGCGGGCTGCTGCTGGTCTTCGCCGCCTGGTGGATCTACTTCGCCGTGCCGATCCACAGCTATCTCCGCGGCAGCAGGCAGGCGTTCGTCTGGGGATACGGCCACTACGTGATCTTCGGCTCCGCCGCCGCGATCGGCTCGGGCATCGAGGTCGCGGTGGAGGAGGCCATCGGCAAGGCGCACGTGTCGACAACGGTCGCCTCGGCCGCCGTGACGGTGCCCGCCGCGGTCTATCTGCTGACGGTGTGGCTGATCCACGCCCGCCACTTCAAGCGCGATCTCGCGGAGCAACTGCCCCTCCCCCTGGCCGCGGTGGCCATCCTTGGCTGTACGTTCGCCGGGGAGTGGGCGGCCTTCGCGGCCGGTCTGGTGGCGGCCGCGACGGTGGCCGTCGGAGTGTTGCTGTCGCGACGCCCGGCAACGGGCGCACCGGGCGCCGTGGTTTCGCCGAACCGGATGTGAGGAGCACGCGATGACCGGACAGGATGCACAGTTCCCGCTTTCACCGGCGGCAGGGGCGATGGACGCGCTGACCGATGTCGCCGGGCTGCGCGTCGGTCACGCGCAGGTGGCGGGCGACGGCGCGCTGAGCGGCACCACTGTCGTCCTCGCCCCCGAGGGCGGCGCCGTCGCGGCTGTCGACGTACGCGGTGGTGGCCCCGGCACCCGGGAGACGGACGCACTCGACCCGCGCAATCTGGTGCAGCGGATCGACGCCGTCGTCCTGACCGGCGGCAGCGCCTACGGTCTGGACTCGGCGTCCGGTGTGATGGCCTGGCTGGAGGAGCAGCGGCGGGGTGTGCGGGTCGGCCCCGATCCGTCGCAGGTGGTACCGGTGGTCCCGGCCGCGTGCATCTTCGACCTGGGGCGGGGCGGCGACTGGCGGGCCCGCCCGGACGCCTCGACCGGCCGTGCCGCCGTGGAGGCCGCAGCCGGTACGGAGCCGGGGGCCCCGGTCGCCGAGGGCGGGGTCGGTGCGGGTACGGGCGCGGTCGCCGGTCAGCTCAAGGGCGGTGTGGGCACGGCGAGTGTGCGGCTGCCGTCCGGAATCACGGTCGGCGTGCTGGTCGTGGTGAATGCGGCGGGGTCCGTGGTCGATCCGGTGACCGGGGTCCTGTATGGGGAGTACGGCGCCGCGGAGCCGCCCGTGCACCCCGCGGCGGAAGTCCACGAAACCGCCGTGCGCCGCCTGGCCGAAGCACGGGAGGCGAACGCGCTCCCCACGCTCAACACCACGCTCGCCGTCGTCGCCACCGACGCGGATCTCACCCGGGCGCAGGCGCAGAAGCTCGCGGGCACGGCGCACGACGGGCTGGCGCGCGCCGTGCGGCCCGTACATCTGCTGACCGACGGGGACACGGTCTTCGCGTTGGCCACGGGCGAGCGCCCGCTGCCGCAGGAGAACCCGATCGCTCTGAACGAGCTCCTGGCAGCGGGCGCGGACACCCTGACCCGCGCCGTCGTGAAGGCCGTACGGGCGGCGGAGGGCGTCGACCTGCGCCCCGGCGCGGGCGTCCACCCCTCGTACAGCGATCTCTACGGCCCCCGCTGACCCACCTGCCGCAGCCGGGCGCCCACCGACTCGCCATCCACAGCAGGAAGTTCGGACGAATCGCAAGGAACCTTCCGCACGCGTCATACGTTTTCAGGAACCCCGGTCACGATGTCGGACCCAGGGACTACGTTAAGCACGCAGCAAGTAACACGCGGCGACGGCCTGGAGACAGCACCTTGAGCGATCCGTACGAGACAACCGAGCAGCATCTCGACCGACTCCTACGACGGGCACTCAACTCTTTCGACCTGCCCGACTGCACGGTCGAGCAACTCGGGACCGCGCTGGCCCACAGCAGTTCCCTGCACTCCTCGCACCACAGTTCCGTGCTGCATCGCGAGATCTACCGGCACACCTACCTGCTGGCCGACGGCTCCGCGCTCACCTTGTGGGAGCTGGTCCACAGCACCGCCAGGGACACGACGGACCCCCGGTCGCGGAGGCAGCCCGTCCCCCAGCACCACGAGTTGTACGACGACGAGGCGGACGTCCAGGTCGCCGCTGCCCGGCTGTCCGGCAGCTTCTCCGACGTACCCGTGTTCGGCGAGGACGGCCCGCAGGCCGACCTGGAGACACTGACGCTCCTGATGGCCGCTCCGCCGGCCCCGCTGCCCCGGATGTACGCGCCGGACAACTCCGCGGACCACGCCCGCCGGGTCCTGCGCCGCGCGGAGAACAACAACGGTCCGGGCGAGGAGACCGCGCGCCTCCTGCGGGCCGCCTTCGCCCACCACATCACCCAGATCTTCGGCAGGCAGTGCCGGGTGGACGGGCGGGACGCTGGATTCACGCTGTACGAGCACGCGTTCCTGCTTCTCGACGGCAGGGAGACGAGCCTCTGGGAGGTCGAGCACACGGCTACGCCGGACGGTCGCCACATGTGCGAGGTGTACAGGGACGAGAAGACGGCACGCGAGGCGATGGAGAGCCGTACGCGCATCTGCTGACCGCTGCGCCGCCCGCCGCCGCCCGTTCGCCGGGGGAGGCTGCCGCCGAGCCGCACGCGAAGGTGCCCGCGCCCCCGAGG
>NZ_JBHVEE010000081.1:0-43021 GCF_042802415.1 Streptomyces sp. NPDC057486
TCCGGTGCGTGCGATCGCAAGGCGGAGGGTCGTCCTCGTACTGGACGTACGTGGACGACCCCGACAACGCAGCGAGCGTGCGTGCCGGGCGTCGCGGGGCAGGCGGGACTTCCGACACACGCCCCAGGGCTGCGACCGGCAAGGGCTACGGCCTCTAACCCGGGCCTGTTTCCCGTACAACAGGCCCGGGTTTCGCGCCCACCGGCCTGCCCCCCAGGGTCCCCCTAGGGGATGTCACAGCTCGGCCGCAAAGGAGGCCGGGTTCCCCGGCTCACCCACCGCACACACGCGGACCAGGTACGTTCGATTACGTGGCTGGATTCAGGATCGGACGCGGCCGGGACAACCGCACCCCTCGACAAGGGCACCAACAACCGCAGCAGCAGCCGTACGGCACGCAGGCACCACCGCCGCCGTACGGACAGCAGCCATGGCCCCCGGCGGGAGGCAACGGCGCCCCGTACGGAGCCCGGCACCCCGGCGGGCACCAGGGCTACAGCGGCGCGCACGGCGAACCCGAATACTTCGGCGACCCGTACCACCAGCCCCACCAGGGCGACCCGTACGCCAACAACCCGGGTCACACCCAGGCGTTCAGCATCAACGAGGACCCGTACGGCGACGGCAACACCTACCGCGCCGGCCAGGCACCCGCCCCGCCCGCAGGTCCCCGCCTGCACTGGAAGCAGCTGCTGAGCGGCGTCGTGCTGCGCCCCGGGCCGACGTTCTGGCAGATGCGCGACTACCCCGTCTGGGGCCCGGCGCTCATCGTCACGTTCCTCTACGGGCTGCTGGCGCTCTTCGGCTTCGACCAGGCCCGCGACGACGCCATCCACGCAACGATCTCCACCGCCGTCCCGTACGTCCTGCTGACGGGCCTCGGCTTCGTCATCGGCGGTCTGGTCCTCGGCGCGGTCACCCACACCCTCGCCCGCCAGCTCGGCGGCGACGGCGCCTGGCAGCCGACCGTGGGCCTCTCCATGCTGATCATGTCGATCACGGACGCCCCACGGCTGATCTTCGCGCTCTTCCTCGGCGGCGAGAACTCCCTGGTCCAGGTCCTCGGCTGGATAACCTGGCTGGCGTCGGCCGCACTGTTCACGTCCATGGTGAGCAAGTCGCACGACCTGCCGTGGCCCAAGGCACTGGGTGCGTCCGCGATCCAGCTCATCGCACTGCTGTCGATCATCAAACTGGGCACGATCTGACGACCGCGTCCCACGACCATGAAGAAACCCCCGGCACGGAACACCGGGGGTTCTTTGCTGTCACAGGCCCGTGGAACACAAGCAGCCAAAGGCCGAGGGCAACACGGCGGATCTGACCGCCTGCCGGGCGTTGAAGCAAGCGACCCGCGGCACCGACCGGGGCGGCGAGCGCGTCGTGGGCCTGGCTCCGGGCGCGGCATCAGCTGCCCTTGGCCTGCGTTCGTGGGAGAGCGACCGCCGCGGCCAGCCCACCGAGACCGATGACGGCCAGGGTGATCATGGCGGCTGCGTAGGCTCCGTGGGTGAGGCCGGAGACGAGGATGGTGCCGGCGACCGCGGTGCCCAGGGACGATCCGAGGTTCGACACGCTGCGGGACAGGCCGGAGATCTCGCCCTGCTGCTCCTCGGGGAAACTCGACTGGACGATGTTCACCGAGGGCGTCAGCATCACGCCGAGGCCCAGTCCGATGAACAGGAGCCCGGGGGCAAGGGCCCACGGGTTCGTCGAGCCGCCGGCCAGCGCGACCAGGACGACGATGCCGACGAGGGTGGTGACGAAGCCCGTGATGACGAGCGTCCGCTGGGGACGGCGCTCGGCGAGGCGTTCGGCGGCGAGCGACGACACGAGCAGACCGAGCGTCGCGGCCGTGAAGATGACGCCGGTCTCGATGGCGTCGTAGCCGCGGACGACCTGCAGGTAGGCGGCGACGGTGAACGACGAGCCCATCAGCAGCAGCCACTGGATGTTCTGGGTGATGAGCCCGAGGTTGGAGGTCCGGCTGCGGAACAACGCGGTGGACAGCAGGGGTTCCTCCCCCGCCCGCTCCTTGGCCCGGATCGAGCGGAAGAACCCGTACATGACGAGGAGGCCCGAGGCGAGCAGGACGATCATGAGCCAGATGTTGTCGTCGGCCGCGAGGATGCCCATCACCACGAGGACGAGGCCGACGGCCGAGAGCACCGCTCCACGGGTGTCGAAGGGCCGGGCGGGGTCGGGCGGCAGGGGGTCCTCGATGTGCCGGCTGAGCACGACGATCACGAGGACGACCAGGGCCTGGAACACGAAGGCCGCGCGCCAGCCGATCCCCGAGGTGATGAGTCCGCCGATCAGCGGCCCGGCGGCCGCGCCGATGCCGCCCAGCGCCATGATGACGCCGAAGGCGCGGGCACGTGACGTCAGGTCCGTGAACAGGAGCGTCGTGAGGATGTAGACGGGCGGGATGAGCAGGGCCGTGCCGATGCCCTCCAGGATCGAGTTGCCGAGGATCAGCAGGCCCAGGCCGGGGGCGGCCGCGCTCAGCAGGGCGCCGACGCCGTAGACCGCGAGTCCCACGAGGAGGCAGCGCTTGCGGCCGTAGCGGTCGGTGAGCTTGCCACCGGGGATCATCAGCGCGGCCATGACCAGCAGGAAGATCGTGATGGCGGTCTGCACGCCGTGGACGGTGGTGCCCAGGTCCTCGCTGATGTCGTTGATCATCACGTTCATGTTGGAGCCGGCGAAGCTGCAGATGAACTGCGCGAGCGCGAGCGGGGCGAGGACCCGTCGCTGCGCCTTCGACGGCTGGGGTGAGGTTCGTGCTCCGGACACCGTTGTCGCCTCCGCACGTCCGCCCGGGGGGGCGTCACGCCCTGCCCGGGCCGCCGCCGGTCCCGGCCCCGGATTCGGGCCGGCTCTCGGCGCGGTCGAGCTGCTCGTCGAGAGCCATGGCCGCCGCGATCAGAGCGAGGTGGGTGAACGCCTGCGGGAAGTTGCCCAGTTGCTCGCCCGAGGGGCCGATCTCCTCGGCGAAGAGCCCGACGTGGTTGGCGTACGTGAGCATCTTGTCGAAGGCGTACCGGGCCTGTTGCAGCCGGCCGGAACGGGCGAGGGCCTCCACGTACAGGAAGCTGCACAGGTTGAACGTGCCCTCGGAGCCGCGCAGCCCGTCGGGAGACGCCGTCGGGTCGTACCGGTAGACCAGGCTGTCGCTGACCAGCTCGCGGTCCATGGCGTCGAGGGTGCTGAGCCAGGCGGGATCCCGCGGGTCGAGGAAGCCGACCCGTGGCATGAGCAGCAGGGAGGCGTCGAGGACGTCGCTTTCGTAGTGCTGCACGAACGCCTGCCGCTCCTCGTTCCAGCCGCGCTCGACGATCTGCTCGAAGGCCGCGTCGCGGACCTCCGCCCAGCGGTCGACGTCGGCGGGGCGGGAGAAGGTGGTGGCCAGGCGGATGCCGCGGTCGAAAGCGACCCAGGTCATCAGCCGGCTGTAGGTGAAGTCCTTCTGGCCGCCGCGGGTCTCCCAGATTCCCTCGTCGGGCCGGTCCCAGTTGTCGGCGAGCCAGTCCAGGACGGCCCTGATCGCCTTCCAACCGCGGACCGCCCCCATGTCGTGGCCCTGCGCCAGGGCATCGGCGGCCTCGCCGTAGATGTCCAGCTGCACCTGGTCCGCCGCGGCGTTGCCGGCCCGCACCGGCGCCGAACCCATGTACCCCGCAAGGTGGTCGAGGACCTGCTCGGTGAGCTGGGGGTCGCCATCGACCCGGTACATGATCTGCAGCGGGTTCCCCGTCCCGGTCCCGCCGGCCTCGATGCGGTCGCGCAGCCAGCGGCGGAAGGCGTGGGCCTCCGCCTCGAAACCCAGGTCGATCAGGGCGCGCACGGACAGGGACGCATCACGGATCCAGGTGTAGCGGTAGTCCCAGTTGCGTTCGCCGCCGATCTGCTCCGGCAGTCCCATGGTCGCGGCGGCGATCGGCGCGCCGGTCGGGGCGTAGGTGAGCAGTTTGAGGGTGATCGCCGAGCGGTTCACCATGTCGCGCCACCGGCCGCGGTAGGTCGAGGAGCGCAGCCAGGAGAGCCAGAAGGCCCAGCAGGACTCCAGCTCCCGGGTGACGTCGTCCAGGGACGGCGGGCCGGCGGCGGGCTCGCCGCTCGGGACGCTCGTCAGCACCACGGCCGCCACCTGTCCCATGCCGAGCGTGAATCGGGCCATGACGTCGTCACCGTCAGCGGTGAGGACGACGGGCGCGGTGGCCTGGACGTGGAGGTCGGTTCCGGGACCGTGGAGGACCGCCGACCGGTCATCGGACCGGGACAGGGTGTGCGGGGCGCGGCCGTAGTCGAAGCGCGGGCGGCAGCTGAACGTGAACGGCAGGCTGCCCCGGACGACGCGGGCGACCCGGACGATGCGGTGCCGGTCGACGGGCCCGGCGCCCTCGACCGGCGTCATGAAATCGACGACCTCGCCGACACCGCCGGGTGCCAGGAACCGGTTGACCAGGACGGCTGTGTCCGCGAGGTAGAGCTGCCGCGTCGTCGCGCCGCTCTGCTCGGTGAGGTCGGCGGCGAATCGGCAGTGGCCGCCGCGTTCGGGGTCGAGGATCGACGCGAAGACGCTGGGCGAGTCGAAGCGGGGGGCGCACCACCAGTCGATCGTGCCCTCGGACGTCACCAGCGCAGCAGTCTGAAGGTCACCGACCATGCCATGATCAGCGATTGCCGGATAACTGACCACACGTCCTCCTCCGGCCGAACCCGAGCACCCAGACGTACCGATCACGGCCGTCAGGACCACAGGGGAAGCACAGCGCGGCGCCGTGTGCCTTCCCCGTCCACGAACCCGGACCGGGGACCAACGTCGGCAAGACGGTGCGCGCCTGGCGGCGCGTACCCGATTCACAGTGTGCGCCTCGTCGTAATTCAGCGCATGCCGAACCAGCCCGCCGACGCCGGCCGCGGCGACTGGCCAGGGCTGCGGATTCCGGCAGATGCAGAGGTCACAGACACAGCCCCGACGTGGCGGGCCGAACGCAGTGTCATGCCCATGTCTCGCTCTCGATCCGGTTGAACCGACCGGAGGAAGCGGGGTGCTCGACCTGCCGTCCGGGCAGGACGGACCGGAAGTGGAAGGCACGCGTACACAGATCGCCGACCCTGCCGACGGCTCCGGCACGGCAATGCCGGCACCTACCGTGCCTTCAGGGCTACAGCGC
Organism: Streptomyces sp. NPDC057486; assembly: GCF_042802415.1. NCBI lineage: Bacteria > Bacillati > Actinomycetota > Actinomycetes > Kitasatosporales > Streptomycetaceae > Streptomyces > Streptomyces sp. NPDC057486. Next base: position 5,181 of record NZ_JBHVEE010000081.1, read on the forward strand.
TTCCTTGTTCCCCTTGATCGGTTCGCCCGACTTGCTCACCGGAGGCAGGACGGACCACGGGAAATTGATCCAGCGATCGGTCTTCTTCCACACGTACTCACACTTCACGAGCGAGTGCGGCTTCTCGTAGATGACCGCGCTGCGCACCTCGGCAACGTGCCCGATACAGAAATCGCGCACCAGCTTCAGCGTCTTCCCGGTGTCCGCCACGTCATCGGCGATCAGGACCTTCTTGTCCGAGAAATCAATGACGTCGGGAACGGGCGCCAGCATCACCGGCATTTCCAAAGTGGTGCCCACGCCGGTATAGAACTCGACATTCACCAGATGAATGTTCTTGCAGTCCAGTGCGTACGCCAGCCCGCCGGCGACAAAGACCCCGCCGCGCGCGATGCTCAGCACCACATCAGGCTCGTAGCCGTCGTCGGCCACGGCCTGCGCCAGTTCACGCACGGCATGACCGAATCCGTCGTACGTCAGATTCTCTCGTACGTCAGTCATGGTCCGGCATCACACCTGGGTCCGGTGGAAATTCATGAACGAACGCGAAGCCGTCGGCCCGCGCTGCCCCTGGTAGCGCGACCCGTAGCGCTCGGAGCCGTACGGGAACTCCGACGGCGAACTCAGCCGGAACATGCACAGCTGGCCGATCTTCATGCCCGGCCACAGCTTTATCGGCAGCGTCGCAAGATTCGACAGCTCCAGCGTCACATGCCCGGAGAACCCGGGATCGATGAACCCTGCCGTCGAATGCGTCACGAGCCCGAGCCGCCCGAGCGAACTCTTGCCCTCCAGCCGCGACGCAAGATCGTCGGGCAGCGAAATGACCTCGTACGTCGAGGCAAGCACGAACTCGCCGGGGTGGAGGATGAACGCCTCATCCCCGTCCGGCTCGACCGTGCGCGTCAGATCCGCCTGCTCGACGGCTGGGTCGATATGCGGATAACGGTGGTTCTCGAACACCCGGAAGTAGCGGTCGAGCCGCACGTCGATGCTCGATGGCTGCACCATCGACGGGTCGTACGGATCAATGCGGACCCGCCCGGCGTCGATCTCGGCCCGGATGTCCTTATCTGAGAGAAGCACGCCCCGAGGATACGCAGAACGCGCGGGCCCGCCCCAACCGGACCGCCCCGCGCGTTCTGCGACGACCGTCCGCCGCCGCTCCTGCCCCCTGCTGCTACCGCCGCTCGAACTCCACCGGAACGGCCTGCCGCAACCGGGCACATCGCGGACAGCGGATAAGCCGCCCGGGACCGATCCGGCCGGCCCCGAGCTGCTGCATCGGGAACGAAGCGGTAGCGAAAATGTGCCCTTCGGCACAGCGGACGACGGTGCGCTCCATGGAGTCCATCAAGTCCCTTCCCCAACGAGCCTTGGACGAGAAAGCCACATTAGGGGATGAACAGGACGCCACTCCAGGCGGCACTCCGACTATGCACGCTACGCCCCCAACTCCCGCCCACAGCAACCGTATCCATCCTCGACGCATGACACACAGGCCCCCGGTTCGTACACCGGGGGCCTGCCATGGGGTAGAGTGTGCGACGATGCAGCTGATCATTCAGTGCGCTTCGCGGGTGTAGTTTAATGGTAGAACATGAGCTTCCCAAGCTCAGAGCGCGAGTTCGATTCTCGTCACCCGCTCCATGAAAAAGCCCCAGGCCAACGGCCCGGGGCTTCTTTGTTGTCCGGACCTGCCCAAGCGTCTCGTGCCACATCCGCGCCAGGTGCCTGGTCATCCGCCGCTTCGCGTCGAGCCCGTACGAGCTGGTCGAGGCCGGCCGCCACCTCGCGCTGCCGCTCCAGGTCCGAGTGCTGATGGATGAGCGCGGCCCGCTCGGTCGACTGCCCAGCCCGCACCATCGTGTCCTTCAGCGTCGCCCCGGAACGGGTCGTGAGCGTGTGCCCGGTATGACGAAGGTCGTAGAAGCGAAAGCCGTCAGGAAGACCGACCTTCGTACGCGCAGCACGCCACTTTCGCCCGAAGGTGGACGGCGGAACGGCTTGCCCTTCTCCCCCACGAACAGCAGTCCGTCCGGTCCCTTCTCCGCACACCGGTCGAGATGCCGACAGAGGTCGGCCCCCGGAAGGCCGACAGAACCACGAGCGTTCACCGAACGGCTCCCCGAACTCCGCGCCCCCCTCCTGCGGCTCGCCAGTGCTGCGACCGGAAAGGTTTGCCGGGCGCCCACTTGTGAGGCCCTCTCAGCAGGGGGCCGTTCCGGAGAGGCCGTTCATGTGCTCCCGGGGTGAGCTGCTCCCGCCGATTCGTGCACCTGCCGCGGGTGGGGAGGGAGTTGGGCCTCGAGTCCGGCGAGGAGGGCGCGCAGGCCGCGTTCGAGGGTCTGCGCGGGAGCGGCGGCGTAGTCGGTGGCGGCGGGCTGTGTCAGACGCGCACGAAGGCGGGGGAATTCCTGGGCGACCTCCGCCGCCTTGGTCATGGTGGCTGCGATGAACTCCTGCGGATCGTGGCCGTCGCGGCGCAGGCGCCGGTCGAGGGAACCCATGGCCGCCGTGCCGAGCGCGTTGCCGAGCACGTAGGTGAAGACGGCTGCGGCGACCTGGTCGGCGTCGGCGGGGGCGAATCCGGCCTGCTCGTACAGGGCGATGCAGTGGTCGTCGTACCGCGCCTTTCCCCGGCCGTAGAAGAGGTGGGAGCCGAATGCCTGCACCAGCCACGGATGGCGCTCAAACATGGCGTTCAGGTCGACGGCGAGCGACACGGCCGCGCGACGCCAGTCGGCCGCGTCCGGTTCCGGCAGCTCGATCTCGTGCCAGACCAGGTCTCCGGCCAGCAGAACGAGGTCGTCCTTGTTCTTGACGTGCCAGTAGACCGCTGTGGCCGCGCTGTCCAGGCGCTTGCCGAGGCTGCGCATGTTCAGGCCTTCCATGCCTTCCTCGTCGAGCAGTTCGACGGCGGTGCGGACGATCTGATCGCGGGTGAGCGTGTTGCGTGGCATGGACTCACGATAGAGCGACCCCAGGCTCTTGCACAAAGTTCAAATACCTTCTTGCACATAGTTCAAGTCCTCGGCTAACTTGTACTTGCACTTAGTTCAAGACACTGAGCGCCGAGGCCGGCGCACCATCCCGAGGGGAACCAGTCGTGAACGTTTTCGTCGCCGCCATGCAGCTGTCCGTCGCCGGTGCCTTCGTCAGCATCCCGGTCGTCCGGGCCCGCTTCGGGGCAACCGCCACCGCCGCCGCGCAGGCCGAGCTGAGCCGCCAGGGCGTGCGAACCACCGTGCTGGAGGAGAACGGGATGCGCTTCGACGCCGGCGGCCACGAAACCTGGGCCCCGGTGTCCATCGCCACCGTCCTGGCCGCCACCGCGGCGCTGAACCTCATCGGCAACTCCTTTGCCGGGTTGCTCAGTTGGATCGTCCTGGGCCTGATCGTGGCCATCAACTGCGTGATCCTCTACAGCAACCTGACCGCCACCACCTCGGTCCAGGCCGCCTTCGCCCGCAAGGGCGACCCGGAGCTGACCCGCATCGACGTGGCCGCCCTGCTGAAGGCCGCCGAGTCCGGCTTCCCCCGCTGGGTCTGGATCCTGCAGAACGCCCGCCACGTCATCGTCTTCGGCGCCGCCGCCCTCGCCCTCACCGCACTCGCTCTCGCCTGACCCCGCACCGGGCGCCCGGCCACACCGCGACTGAACCACGGCGGCGCACCCAGGCCCCACGCGCACCAGATGCGCACCAGAGAGAGCGGAGAACAGCGGTCGACAACAAGCGCCCGGCAAGCTCAGCCACCAGACGCCAGGAAGTGCAGGTCCGACCGGCGGTCGGCGGGGCGTTCGCCGCTTCGACCGTTCCGTGTCGTAGCCGGTCGCCAGTACGGCGTGCACGAGCGCGAGCAGGGCGTACGTCCCTGTGTCCTTGCTCCCGGGCCGGTGACTCCCTGCAAGGTCCCTCTCCGGCGCTCTGCGAAGTCCTTCGTCGGGCAGCCACACTCCGGCCTCCGAGATTTCCCCAGTACAGAAGGGGGGCTGGCCCCACCATCGACCGCCCAGTTGCCCGGATGGTGCAGCAGGTTTCGGACAACGAGGCTGAACGCATACGGATCCACCAAGCAAAAGGGAACTCTCTGTGTTCAGCTTCAAGCCGCTGCGCCGCCGTACCGCCCGCACCGCTGCAGTCGGCGCTCTCGCGGCCGCGGTCTGCGTCACTGTCATGGCCGGCAGCGCCGGAGCCATCGTCAACGGGTCGGACTCCACCGAGAGCTACCCGTTCATGGCGACCATCCCGGAGTCGGCCCCGGACCAGGGTCTGATCGACGGGAACTGCGGAGCATCGCTGATCGATCAGCAGTGGGCGCTGACGGCGGCTCACTGCCTGAAGGTCGAGGGCATCAAGCTGGACGGCATCGTGCGGGTCGGCAGCGACCACCGCAAGTCCGGCGGCACCGTCCGGAAGATCGACCGGACCTTCGTCCACCCCGGCTATGTGAACGGCGACAACAAGGCCGCCAACAAGAACGACATCGCGCTGATACGCCTGGACCGCCCGGTCGCCCAGCAACCCATCAAGATCGCCGAGCAGCCCGGGCCGCCCGGCACACCGACCCGCCTCCTGGGCTTCGGCACCACCGTCGACACCGAGTTCAAGTTCCCGGACCGACTGCAGGAGCTGAACACCCGTAGGGGCGCCGAGTCCGAGTGCGCGCCCGGCTACGCGGACCGGACCCGGCTGTGCACGATCACCACCGTGCCCAAGGCCATGGCGTGCTTCGGGGACTCCGGCGGACCTCAGGTCAAGAAGGGCCGGAACGGCCGGTGGGAGCTGATCGGCGTCACCTCGGGGCCCGGCGCCCCGAAGGTGCCGTGCTCGCAGGGCCCCGGCCTCTACACCAGCGCGCCCGCCTACGCAGGCTGGATCGACAAGACCATGAAGACCAACAGCGCCCAGCCGACTGCGGCCAAGGGCTCCGACCTCGCCGAGACCGGCACGAACGACAACACCACGGCGATCACCGGCGTGGCTGCCGCGCTGATCGTCGCCGGTGGCGGCACCGCCCTCGCAGTACGCCGCCGCAGGACCCGCCACGCCGCCTGAGCGAAACCGCCGCACCCCAACGGCGGACCCCTCTCCAGGGGCCGCCGCCCCGCTGCTGAAACTCATCGACAAACGCTGTCGCAGAGGAGTGCTCGATCGACTCCTCAAGGCCCGGGCACAGCTGCCTCAAGGCATGCAACTGCTGTTCGTCGAGGGGATCGCCCGCCGTCCCTTCAACGCCGCTACTTCGACGAATACGCAACGCAGCTGTGGGCCGATCACCCGGAATGGTCTGCTGAAGCCGGTCGGGGTGACCATGCCGTGGGTCGCGGTGGGTATCGCCGTGGTGGCGGCGGCCGCCCTGGAGCTCGTGTGGAGGTGGGTCGACCGCCGCTTTCCCGCGTAAATCCGTTTATCCGTCACCGGCCCCGCGTCTACGGGGCCAGGGGCTGCTTCACGTCGGCTTGCCTCACGCCGACTTACTTCACGTCGATGTAGTCACCCGCGGCGCTGACCGCCGCGGTGGACGCGATACCCGCGTAGGTGAAGCGGTAATAGCCATCGGTGGACGCCGTGACCGTGGTCTTCAGCGCGCCGCCCGTGGTCGACTTGATGCCCTTGACGTTGGTGTAGTTCGTGGTGCCCGCCTTGCGGAACTGCAGCACCACCGACTGGCCGCTGAGGCCCACGTACTTGTTCGACTCCCAGTCGGCACGGGTCAGCGCGCCGGTGACCGTGATGGTCTTGCCCTTCACCACCGGCTCCGGGGACGCGTTGACCGTCAGCTTCGACATGCGCTGCAGGCTGAAGCCCTTGGCGTTGTCCTTCTGGACGTAGTCGGCGTCCGTGCCCTGAGCGATCGCCCAGACCTTCCAGCCGCCGGCCAGCTTGTTCAGCAGGTCGTAGTTGGCGTCGACAGTGAAGGTGTGCTTGCAGGTGGAGGTCGTGTCGTTGACCTTGGTGCAGACGGCCTCGCCCTCGTTGGGCACCACGCCGCCGTCGAGGTTGTCGAAGGTCGAACCGTGCCACAGCACCGCGGTCGCCCACTCGATGCCCGAGTTGTCCGTGGCGGTGAAGCTGACCGTGAAGGTCTTCTTCGTGGTCGCACCCATGACGACGGCCTTGCCGCCGTTTACGACCACGTTCGAGATCGTGGTGTCTCCGCTGACGTCGTCGGCCGAGTTGACCGCCGCGTCGGTCTCGGCGCTCTGCGTGAACGAGGAGACGGTGTTGCTGTCATCCGCCTGCGCCGCCGGGACGGCGAGGGCGGAGAGGGCCAGGGCGCCTGTCACTGCGGCGACAGAGGCACGAATGCGCATGTGTTTCCCCATGTCTGAAAAAGGGGCGCACGGGACAGCTCTCTTGCATGCTTCCGCGGCGCCCGATCCAGTCAGTCTCTGAAGTCTGCTGACTCCACTGATCAGACGTGGGGCACCAGTGAATGGTTGTGCAACTCCGTGAAATTTCTTCGAGTACGCGTTTATGCGGGTCATTACGGAGTCCGTCACCCATAGCCATTGACCAACTATGGCTAACAAATAGGGAATTGCAGATTACGGGTTACGGAATGCTGCATGTCCAAGGGCTGTCCGAGGGCGATCAACGACGACCGGTGCGGACCACTGACGACAGTCGTCCGGCTGCGCCACCGATCGGCCAATGGAGGCGCAGCCGTACCACCGGGCCGGCGTGATCGGACGGCCACAGGCCCGTGGGAGTCCGGTCCCTCACCTTGTCTCCGATCACGCGGGCGGAGACAGCCGAAAGGTGTGTGGGCCGGTAGAAGACGTAGTCGATGCGCGAGCTGAGCTTGGACGGCAGGTTGCGCAGATCGGGGTCCTGAACGGCGGTGAATCCGCCCCCGGGGCCGTGGATGGTCCGCCAGGCGTCGTCGTAGCCGCCGGTGGTGAACGTGCCGTACGGTCCGGTCACTTCGGTGGGCGGGGCGTTGAAGTCGCCGAGGGCGGTGACGGGATAGGGCGACTGTGCCGGCGCGGCGTACAGCTCCTGCCCCTGGGCGTTTCGAATGGCCGGTACCCCCGGCTGCAGGTGTGTGGTGGCCACCCGCACCCGTGCCGGCTTGCCCTTGAGGGCGACGTCCACCGCGGACCAGCCTCTCGGGAAGCTGAAGGTGACTCCGAACGGGGTGGTGATGACGAGCTTCGACAACGACCCGTACTCGCATGATTGCGCGGACGTGAGTGCGAGAGTCCGTCGGTCGGGCAGCGCCGCTCAAAATCACTCGTTTTCGTGACAGCAACAGCAGCAACACCGAAGACCACCGCGACCGCAGGGAAGGAGGCCGGCCGGAATGCGACCGGAACAGGCGGTAGCGCTGCGCCAGGTGGAGTCGGCGGCGGCGTCGGCGGTTGTGCTCGTCGCGGGTCTTGATGTCAGTGCGGGCGAGCCTCACTCACCGCACGGGGAAGCCGAAGGAGTACCCCTGCTGCTTCAGCCAGGGCAGGATCTCGCGCAGAGCGGCCACGGTCTGGGAGCGATCCCCTCCCGCGTCGTGGAAGAGGACCGTCGGCCCGTCGGAGATCTCGCTCTTGACGGTGGCGACCATGGTGTCCACACCCGGACGCTCGAAGTCCTTGGAGTCGACGTTCCAGCCCAACGGTCGCATCCCCCGGGACGCGGCGAGCTGTCGGCTGTACGGGGTGAAAGCACCGCCGGGGGCACGGTAATACTGCGGCCGGACACCTCCGGACGCCTTGGTGATCATGCGTTCGGCATCCAGGATCTGCTGGGACTGGTATGCCTCGGACTTGGTGTCCATGGTGGTGTCGTGCGAGACCGTGTGGTTGCACAGCCGGTGCCCCGCCGCCACGACCTCCTTGACCAGGTCCGGGTGCGCCTGGGCCTGCGTGCCCACCATGCAGAACGTAGCCTTCACACCGCTGTCCTTCAGCAGTTGCAGCACCTGCGGCGTCCAGACCGGGTCCGGTCCGTCGTCGATGGTGATGTTGACGCCCCGAGCGCCGCGGTCCGAGGCGTGCGCGATGTCCGCCGCCACCTTGGCCACGGTCCGGTCCTGAGGCCGGGCGTCCGGCGCCGAGATACGCGCTTGCGGCTGCCGCCCTCCGGCGGTGTCGGCCTGCGCGGTCCACACCGAGGTGGCAGCTGCCATCGCTGTCACCCCGAGCGCCGCCGCGAGAAGCCGGACGTGCCATCCCCTTCCCTTGTGCCTTGCCATGTCCGCCCGCCCCTTTGCTGTCTCCGCCGATGCCGTGCACTCATGAAGACATACGAACGCCCCTACAAGATCCCCCTGTTACCGATCGCAGAAGAATCCGCAGAGAACCGGCGACAAACGTAGAAGCCCCGCGACAGATGAGGCGCGCAACGACAACGAGGGCTGCAGGGCGGGCTGCAGCCTCACTCCGGCCCAGCCTCACGCGGCGGAGATCGCCGCCGTGAAGGAGGCCGTATCGTCCCTGTTCGTCAACGCCCGCACCGACTCCTAACGGCTCGGCGGTCATGGGACGGAGACGCGGCACCGTCTCACGTCCCGTCAACGAGCGGACTACGACACGGTGTTCGTACCGGGGTCATCGACCCGGCAGGAATCGCCTCACTCGTCGGCGTACCGGGAGCGTTGCGGGTACGGCGGGTGAGCGGGGAGGCCACGCGCAGGCAAAAGTGCAGGCGCTCGCGGGGCGGGCGGCGCCGCGGGACTCGCAGAACACCGCACCCAGGGTCCTGTGGCATTGATCACAGCGAAAGCACGGACAGGGAATACAACTGCACCCTTTCGCCATTTCTGTCGGTCGCGGTGCTGTGGTATTGACCGGAGCAGGTGAAGAACTCATGATGGTCGACCGTTGCCCCGGCCATACGATCACCTCAAGTCGCATCTGCGTGCCTCATTCCGCCGCGACCCCCTTCTTCTCTTTTTTCGGACACCGAAGGGCTCTTGTGAAGATTCGCCCAATTCTTGCCACAGCTGTTGCCGCCGCAGTGACCATGCCTGCTCTCCTGCTGTCGGTCACCCCCGCGTTCGCCGACGACAAGCCGGCAGCGCAGACGCAGGACAAGCCATCCATCGAGGAGCTGGAAAAGGCCGCCGCCATCGCGAAGGCAGCGTACGAGGACGCCGTAGAGGCCGAGAATGCCGCCGAGGCGGCCTTGAAAGCGGTCCTGTCCGACACCAGTCCTCTGACCGTGGCCGCCAAGGCCGCCGAGGCCGCGGCGGCGGAGGCCGCCACCGCGAAGGCGGACGCCGACCAGGCGGTCCTCGACGCCCAGGCCGCGGTCGACGCCCTCCCGGAGACGGCCACCGAGGAGGAGAAGACCGCCGCCGCGACCAAGCTCACCGAAGCGAAGGCCGACGCCAAGACCGCCGACGAGGCCAAGACCGCCGCCGACGCCGAGGTCGTAAAAGCCCTGGACGCGCGGGACGACGAGCGGGTCGCCGCGGCCCGGAAGCTGGACCAGGCGCAGAAGGCCACCAAGGCGGCGCTCGCTGACATGACCGCCGCCGACGAGGCTCTGGCCAAGGCGAAGGAGGAGGGCGGCGAGGACGGTGAGGCCTGCGTCCCCGAGGCCGAGCTCACCACGGTCGTCACGGGTCTGCCGTCCACCGTCGTCGCCGGCACGAAGGTCACCTTCAATCTCCGGGTGACCAACGGCACCGACAAGACGATGGACGAGGTGCTTCCGTTCGCCTACGTCCACGCGACCGACCGGAGCGGGCTCAACAGCATCGATGACCTGGTGCACCTGCAGTGGTCCTCCGCCTCGTCCTCGAAGTGGAAGACCGTCGACAACGAGCACTACATGGACGCCATCAGCCCGCTGAAGGCCGGCGCCCACGCCGACATCAAGATGCGCCTCACGATCGACGCCTCGGCCCCCGCAGGCAACGGCGTCACCTTCGTCGCCGGTGACTACTTCAACGACAACGGCACCTGCGGCGGGAACCCGGACCTCGAGGGCTACGAGTTCCTGATCGCCGCCGCGGGCAGCAAGCCCGGCAAGGTCGACGACGCCAAGCCCAGCACGACCAAGCCGAACACCTCGGACCTCAAGGCGCAGAGCGGCACGTCGGCCCGTCCGGTGAGCGGCAGCCTCGCTGCCACGGGCTCGTCCTCCGCGACGTCGCAGCTTGCCCTCGCGAGCGGCGCGGCCGTAGCGATCGGCGGGGGCGCGATGTACCTCGTACGCCGTCGCAAGGCCGGCTCCCACGCCTGACGCATGAGGCGGGGTGCCGACCGGGCACCCCGCCCCACGCGCCGGCCGCCCAACGGGCCCGACACCGAGCAGCGGTGGAAGTTCTCCGGCATCCCGGCCTCGCTCGGGTAGCGCTCAGCCCACACCCTGGCGCAACTCGGTTCAGACGAGCCCGGGTTGTGGTTCCGGTTGCCGCGCCGGCGCGGTCCTCGGTTTCCACAGTGCGTTGGTCCTGACGTAGCCGTAGACCACTGAGGTCATCGCCAGCATGAGAAGCGGTCCGGACACCCACGGATGCTTCGCCATCTCCAGCGGTAGATAGCGATAGGACACCAAGAGCGCAGCGAAGACGGTTGCGCCGCAAGCGACCAGCTGGACCCCTGATCGATCCCAGCCGTGGTCGAGCGAGCGCAGAGCTGCCTCGATCGTGAGCGTGAACACCACGCCGGCAATGAGATCCGCGCCGTAATGGTAGCCAAATCCCAGCGTTGCGCAGAGCGTGGCTATCAGCCAGAACGTGCCTGCGAATCGCAGAAGCCGCGGGCCCGTCCGGGAATGAATGAAGATCGCGGTGGCCCACGCTGTGTGCAGGCTGGGCATGCAGTTCCGTGGGGTGATCCCGTCGAATGGCATGTGGTGCGGGGTATTGATCGGCGGCGGCGTTTCCGGCCACAGGTCGGCCACCGCCCATTGCTCGCTGGACGGCGTTTCCGACCACAGGCTGACCGTCGCCCAGTGCTCGGCGCCGGTGCCGTAGGCGAAGATCGGTCCGACCACGGGGAAGATCATGTAAATGGCGGGCCCGAGGAGGCCGATCACCAGAAACGTGCGCACCAGATGATGGCCCGGGAAGCGGCGCTCGACCGCCACGTTGCGCAGTTGATACAGCGCGACGACGACCGCGGCCACCGCGAGCTGACCGTAGACGATGTCGAGAAAATTGAAGCCGATCGAGCCGGTGGCCGTGACGATCCGGCCCATCAGCCACGACGGGTTGCCCAGCGCGTGATCGGCGGTTGCCACGTACTGGTCGAGCACCGTTGGGCGGGTCTTCGAAGTGATGAGTAGCCAGGTGTCGCCGGTCTTGCGGCCCGCCACCAGCAGCAGGCCCAGCCCGACGCCCTTCAGCAGCAGGACACGTTCCCGGCCGGTACGGCGAGTGACAGCGATGACCGCACAGCCCAGAAGAACCCACAACGCACCGTTGCCGAAGGGGTGGCCGCCGGTCATCCTGGCGCCGACCGCCCACCGGACCACCAAGAAGGCGACGTCGATACCGATCGCGGCGGCAGCCGCGATGAACCGTTGCCGCCAGGTGAGCACCACCATCATCAACGCCATGCCGGCGTACAACAGGAAGCCTGATTTGGGAGGGAATATCAGCTCTCGCGCCTGGCCGGCGATCGGCCCCGGCAGGCCGTAGCGACGTGCGGCGATCTCCAACGCGATGAGGAATCCGAGGGCCGCGACACCCGCCACGACCCAGAGTCTTATTCGTGGTTGACGCCACACGGAGAACATGGCCCTCCTGCTTATTCGCGAAAAAGCCCGCGATGGTATATGTCTCAATTTTCAGCCGATTTTCTATATTTTGATTGAAAGTCAGGGTGGGTTCGCTCGCCACTTTCCGGCCGGCGCTGCTTTCTCCCTCACCAAAAGCAGCCCGCCCGACGGGGAAGACCGAAAGACCACACTCCGGGTTCCGCCTCGTTCATGGTGCGGTATGGGACGCGTCGCCCGATCGTTCGCCCCGGCTCAGCAGTCCGTGCCGCCCGGCCCGGCCGGTCATCGGTCCTGGCCCAGGAGCAGCGGGAGTTCGGTGCGGGAGGTGATGCCGAGCCCGGGGAAGGCCCGGTAGAGATGGTGGCCGACCGTACGGGGGCTCAGGAAGAGCTCGGCGGCGTACTCCAGCAGTGACGTCCTGCCGATTCCGGCCTCACCGTGGATCACCGGCGCACTGCTCGCACCGTCATCGGCACGCGAAAGCATCCGGTCCTGCTCGGTCCCCCGCCCGTACAGCATGGAGCAAACCTACCCAACGCCCCCGCCTTCCTGATCAACACATCAAGAGCAGCTCACACCCTGGGCGCCCGGCTCGCGACGCCTGGCACGCACGCTCGCTGCGTTGCCGAAATGCCCTGGTAGCTCCTCTGAGTCAGGCCGACCGATGTGTCGGACCGTCAGACTCACGTGGCTCTCCGGACGTCCGATCCACTCGATCACGGGAGTCGTCGTCCTGTCCGGGCACGTCCACCTCAATGCGCTCCATCGCATCTCGGTCACCGACGCCGCCGCCTGGCATCGGGTCGTCACCGCCTCGATGGCCCACGACTTGCCCGGAGTACCGCCTCCCGGCCCCGGGCAGATCCACGCCCAGCTCACCCGACCCGCGTTGGACAGCCGACGGCTGACCTGGCTGGCCACTGGGGCGGACGGCGTCCCGGTCGGCGTCGCAGGCCTGCGGCTGTTCACCTCTGCGGGGAGAGATGCCGGGGCGGGCGTTCCTTCCAGATCCGCGGCGTGGCAGTCGGACGCACTGGGTTTCCGCTCCTACCGGCGCACGCGCGAGTTCCAGCTCGACGTGCCCGCGAACTGATTCCGTAACCCCATTCGTCCCGAAGGAGCGAGCAGCCCATGTGCAAGCTGACCCACCACGTCGCCGCCACCGTCGACGGCTGCATCGCCGGCCCGGACCACCCCACGGCGCGGAACGAGAACACCGCCCTACCCGTGCTCACTCCCTCGACCGACGACGTCACCGTCCTCACGGACGCCACCATGACCGGCCTGGCGGAACCCAGCCGTGGCAGCGCGCCGAACTCGGCACCTGGACCGACCTGAACGTCGTCGTGGTGGTCCCTGCTGCGGCGCGGGCGGGGAGACGCAGGTCACAGGCGTTCATGTCACATCCTGTCGAGCTGTGCCGTCGTAAGTGTGCAACCACCGACGACGACAGAGGAGATCACCATGAGTGCCCGTCTGGACGCCTTCAGCAGTCCGACCATCGGCAAGGTCTTCAAGCACATCATTGCGGCAGGCAAGGTGCTCGCGGACTCGACGCTGCCGACCACGACGCAGGAGCTGGTGAAGCTCCGCGCCAGTCAGATCAACGGGTGCGGCTTCTGCACCGACATGCACAGCAAGGACGCCGCCGCCGCCGGTGAGACCTCGGTACGTCTCAACCTGGTCGCGGCGTGGCGGGAGGCCACGGTCTTCACCGAGGCCGAGCGGGCCGCGCTGGAGCTGACGGAGCAGGGCACCCGCATCGCGGATGCGGCCGGCGGGGTCACGGACGAGGCGTGGGCGAACGCTGCCAAGCACTACGACGAGGAGCAGCTGGCCGCACTGGTGTGCGCGATCGCCCTCATCAACGCCTTCAACCGGGCGAACGTCATCATCCAGCAGCCCGCCGGCGACTACCGGCCCGGCCAGTTCGCATAACCAGGAGTGCCCGGCCACGGACTGCCGGTGCATCCACGGCTGGGGCATCACACACCCCGGGCGCCCCTCGCCGGGGCCCGGGGTGTTGTTCCGGTCCGCCCGGCGGTCCTGCCGGATCCGTGCCGGATCGAGCAGTGAACGACTTCCCTTGATGGTGGGGCACGACACCGACGCCTGCTCGTCAGCTCCTGCCGTCGTCCGGGGCCCGCTCAGCGGCCTGGGGCTGCCGTGCTCCCCCGCAGCAGGGGCGAAAGCGGTGCCACAAACCTACGATGGCTCGAGAAGGCGCCATCAAGTCGAACCGGCATTCCAGAGGAGGCCGCGATGGTGGAGCACTTTGTCTGGGTGACGACACGCCGCATCAAGCCGGGCGCGTTGGAGGAGTTCGAGAGGGCCTGGCGCCCGGATCAGTACCCGCAGGCGCTGCGCCGCGCCTACGCGTACTGGTCCGAGGACGGGCAAGAGATCACCGGGGTGTCGTTCTGGGACACCAAGGAAGCGTGCGACTCCTGGCGGGCCTCCGCGGCGGAGACACAGCGGCGTGCGGCCATGGCCCCTTACATCGTCGAGGAGCGGGAAGGCTTCTACCGCGGCCGCGAACTCGGGGTCGGGCACGCCTGACGCCGCCGCGGTCCTTGTACCCGCGTCCCGGAACGCCGAGCGAGGACGGACAGCACCGCCCCGTCGGCCCCGCGGACACCGACACCGGCCCCCATCGATCCCCCGGGGGCGACAATGGAGTCGTGGCCCCGTAAACGGTGAACCGAGTTTTGAGGTGGCCCATGAGCACTCTCGAAGAACAGATCGACGTTGCCGTTCCGATCGCTGTGGCCTGGGAAAGCCTCCACCAGGTGGAGACCTATCCGAGATTCGTCGAAGGAGTACGCGAGGCTCGTTCGCAGGACGGGCACCGGGCGCGCCTGGACGTCGACGCGGGCGGCCGAGCCCAGGAGTTCGAAGCCGAGATCACCGACCGCGGCAAGGAACACCTGATGGAGTGGCAGACCACGAGCGGTCCCGACCTGTCGGGAACCTTCTCACTGCTGCCCATCGACCGTGAGCACACCCGAGTCCAGGCCCGGATCGAGTACGACCCGAGCACCCTCAAGGAGGCGTTCGGCGGGCCGAAGGGATTCGCCCAGGCAACCGCGATCGAACGGCTTGTACGGGACGACCTCGAGCACTTCAAGGAGTTGGTGGAACGGGAACGGTGAGGCGCCCCCACCGATAGGGATTGGCCTCACGCTTCGCGAGGGAGCACGACGACAGCGCGGCCCGCGGCCCTCGTTGTATCCGTGCGCTCAGCGCGGCGAACAGCAGGGGTGTGGTGCTCACCGCGCCGGTCGCAGCACTAGGGCGTGTGCCACGGGGCGCCGGGCCGGGTGGGGCGCGCGTCCGCGGCGAGCCTGAGCGCGTAGGTCGCGCGGTCGGCGCCGTGCAGGGGGCCGAGGTAGTCGTGCCCGACCATGTGGCACCAGGCCGGCAGGTCGAGCGGGGCGGCCGGGTCGGTGGCGATGACGTGGACGACCGTGCCCGGCTCGGCGTCCGCGATGCGGGACCGCAGGCGGAGCAGGAGAGTGACGCACAGCAGACCGGTGCCGTCGACGGTGATGTCGGCGGCCGGTGCCGGGGAGGCGCTCATCGGGGCAGGGTCTGGGTGACACGCCACAGCCGGCGGGGCAGGTCGCCCTCCTCGAAGGGGTGGACCTCCTGCGACTGCCAGCCGTCGGCGAGGGCATCGACCAGATCGCGGGGGAAGAAGTGCACCGCGAATCCGCCGTGCTCCCAGATGTCATCGCCGTGCCCGGTACCGGCCCCGTAGTGGGCGTCCCCGGTATGGCGGACGGTGTAGACGAAGACGCCGCCCGACCGCAGCACCCGGCGCACCTCGCCGACCAGGGCCTGGATCTCCTTCGTGGACAGGGCCATGCACAGCAGCATGTGCGCGAACACCGCGTCCACCGATCCGTCCGCCAGCGGCAGCGGCTCGCGTACGTCGTGCACCACGGTGGCGATCCGCTCGGCCACGCCCTGGGCGTCGGCCGCCTCGTGCAACTGCTCCAGGCCGACCGGGCTGAAGTCGGTCGCCTGGACGGTGAAGCCCTCACGGGCGAAGAAGACGGCGTCGCGGCCGTGCCCGGCCCCCAGCTCCAGAACCTGGCGTGCCCCGGCTGCCCGGAACACCCGCGCGGCGTGGACGGCCGGCTCGGACGGCTCCTCGCCGTACATGCCGGGGTGCTCGCCGTATGTCCGCTGCCAGTGCTCCCGCTGAGCTCCGGCGAGCTCCGGCTCGTGCTCCGACATGCTGACGCCCTTCTCCACCGCCCGGTCCCGTGTGGGCCAGCCTAAGGGCCGTGCCGTGCGGAGCGGCGTCCGGTGCGTGCCATCGCACGGCGGCCGAAAGTGCTTGGAGCCGGAACCACCAGGGCTTCTGGCCAACGCGGAAGGGGGTCACCCCGGCCCTTGAGGCCGTGGGGCAAAGCTTGCCGGGAGGGGCGCTGGATCCATGCCGATCCGCCGCAGCGGGCGGTCGTCGGGGGCGTGGGTGAGGCCCTCGCGCCGAGGAGCTCGACCTGGCCCCCATGGCCGTTCTCCGGTACGTCGGTACGTCGCTCAGGGCGCAGGCGGTCGAGGAGCCGACGAGGACGATCCGTGCGGCAGTGCCCGCGCCGTCCGGCTCGCTACGGCGGCGGATGTGCCGATGTCGAGTGCCTGCCGGGCGAATCGGAGGGCGTACGGCAGTGCGGCCCGGGTGAGCGGGCCGGCACCGGCGGCGATGGCTGTGGCTGCGACTACGGGCTCTGCGTATGCGACGGCGCGCCGCAGGACGGCAGGAGTCCACAGTCGGCTCGCGTGCCGCAGGGCGGGCAGGTCGGGAAGCGCAAGGGTCAGGGTCCGGTCGTCGGCGTCGGGGCGCGACCAGGTGAGTTCGATGCGCATGAAGCGGCCTCCACAGGAGGTTGGGCCCGGTGACTGCGGTGGGCGTTCGGGATGACGGCTCGGGACCGAGCCGGGCACTCATGCCGTCGCCTTCTCACGGCCCGGGTCTCGCGCGGGGTGTCGGTCAGCGATCCGCAGCGGCCTCTGCCGGGACCGGGACGCCGGTCCTCTCGGACTTGTCTCGGCCGGGAATTCACAGCGCAGCGGACTGCACCGCCGACTACGCCGAACGGCGCATTCGGACATCTCCAGAGTTGCCGAAGCAGCCCGGTCTGGTCAAGGTTGCCGGAAAGGTGAGAAGTGCCACGGCATCGACGTGTATGCCTCACCTTCGCTACGGAGGGAGAGCGACCATGACTGACAGTTCCCATGCGCATGGCTCAGGGGACACGAAGGTGCAGCATCCCGTCCAGGAGACGTTGGCGCACCCCATGCAGACGATGACGACGGCCATGGAGAAGGTCCCTGGCGCCGAGCGGGTCAAGGGGTTCGTCGACGGTGTCCTGGACTCCGTCGGAATCGTCTCGCCCCAGACACGGCGGGTCGCGGCTTACACCGGTGCCGGGCTGCTCGGCGTGGCCGGTGTGGTCGAGTGGCCAGTGGTCGCGGCAGGCGCCGCCGTGGTGTGGCTCACGCAGCCGCGTCCCAAGGACGTCGCGGCGGCCCGGACAGCCGGCGAGGCCCGGGCCGAAGCATTGCAGGCGAAGCACGCCGCCGGGTCGGCCAAGGCGTCGACCGCCACCGGGAAGGCGAAGACCCGTCCGGGCAAGGCCACGTCGGGGACGGCGAAAACCCGCGCGCCCAAGTCGACGAGCACCTCGGGCACGGCGAAGGCCCGCGCGTCCAAGGGCGCCGCCGCGAGCACCAAGGCAGGTGGGCGGAAGAAGCCTTGACGCCGACCTTCCATCCGCTCCGACGACCGTTCCGCCGCCGGCCCGTGCGGCAAGCCCACGAAGGTGAAACATGCTGCTCCGCTTGCTGACAGGGCTGCCCGCCGTGGTCCTCCGGAACGCCTTGGCTGCCCCCGTCGAGGCCACGCGCCGGATCGCCCCGCCGACCACCGACACGGCCCGGATGGTGGCCGAGCTGGTGAGCGCCGGTGCGCGGGGCGCTGTGAGCGGCGCGGCGGCGGTGTCGGCGACCGCACTGCGGGTCGGCAGGGTCGCCCGCAACGCCGTGACCCCTCACGTCGGTTACTGGCACGCCGGCTCCCGCATGCACCTCGCACTGCGACAACATCCGGACGCGCAGGAACCCACCGCGGAGCGGCTCGAGGCCGCCGCCGAGAAAGTGGCCGTCGAGCTGGCCGAGCACCCCGAAGTGCTGATCGCTTACTGGGACGGCGGCCTGGGTCGGCTGGTCGTGGAGACCACCGAGGATGCCATCGGCGAGCATGTGATGGACTGGGTGTCCGAACTTGCCGCCGAACACGGGCTGGTGCACGTCGGTGACCAGACGCTGGAACACGCCCACCCGGGTGCAGCCGGGGGTGTGCGCGCCAATGCTGTCGCCGTTGCGTGCGACGTGGCGGGCATCGCCACCTCCCTCGTGGCACGGACGGTCTTTCTGAAGCCGGTGCCGGAGGTCGTCGTGGCCACGGTCGTCGTGATGCGTGAGGACTCCCGGGTACGGACGGTGCTGAGCCGCGCGCTGGGCGCGGACATGGCCGATCTGGTGCTTGCCGCGGCCCATGCGGCTGTCTGTGGGGTCGGGCAGTCGTCGAGTCCGCTGCTGCTCGACGCGGCTTTGCGGACCGCGCAGTTGGTGGAATCCGTTGCCCAGCTCGCGACGTTCGACGCCCTGCACGACACGCTGTGCGCTCCGGGCAGGCTGACCGTGGCCGGAGACGACGTCGTACGTCCGCCGCTGCGTTCGTGCCCCGGCGAGCAGTACGCCGACGCCGCGATCAACGGGATGCTGGGCGGTGCCCTGGCCACGCTCCTGTTCACCCGCAACCTCGATGAGGCGGCCGAGACCGTACTGGCCGGTTCGCCCAAGGCTGCGCGCTACGGCCCGGCGGCCTTCACCGCGGCGCTCGGCAGTGCCCTGGCGCGCGAGGACGTGCTGGTCCGCAGCCCGGATCGGCTGCGCCGGCTGGAGCTTGTGGACACCGTGGTCCTGCATCCTGAGGCGCTGCGCGGCACTCGCCGCGCGGTGCTCGAGGTCCACCCCAGCACGGCCGGCTGGGATCACCGTCGGCTGTGGCGGGAGTCCACCTCGGCCCTGAGTGCGCTCGGGGGCGGGGCAGTGCCGTCCGGGGAGGCGGGACTCGGCCTGCGACCGGTGCCCGACGAGTTGACGTCGCACACGGCACGGTCGGACACGGGACTGATGATCGCGTCGGTGCGCGGCGAAGACGTCGGTACCGTCCTGGTCGGCTGGGAGGTCGACCCGATGGCCGAGGCCGCGTTGGACGCGGCGCGCCGGGCCGGCCTGCACGTTGTTGTGCCGGACGACCACTCGCTCGGCGAGTTCGGGACACTGGCCGACCAACTCGTCCCTATCGGGATCCCGTTGGCCGAGGTGGTGGCCGGCCTGCAGAGCGACGGGCGGACGGTCCTGACGGTGGCGCGCGTGCCGGACGACCGAGCCGCAGCGGAACGGGCGTCGACAGCGGCCGCCCGCGACGTACTCAAGGGGCTGCTCCGCAGTGACATCGCCGTCGCCGTCGCCGACGAGCGCAGCGCTGTCGTCTGGGGCGCGGACATTCTGCCGCTGCGCGGGCTGGAGGGCACGTGGCGGTTGCTGTCCGCGGTGCCCGCTGCACGGGCGGCCGCCCGACGGTCCAAGTTCCTCGCCGAGGCGGGCGCCACGCTCTCCGAGCTCCTGGTACTCACCCGCGGAGCCCGGACACAACGGGTCCCCTTCCCCCTCGAACTGCGGATCAGCCCTGTCAACATCGCCACCGCCGCGTCCCTGGTGTCGGGCTGGTTCACCGCGCTGGGTGTCGCCGCCCGTACGGTCCCGCACCCCGGTCCGCGGGTGCCCTGGCACGCTCTGCATCCGGAGGAGGTCATGGCCCGGCTGGCGAGGGCGCCGCGGGCCGCGCCCACCGCATGGGCGGTGGTGCGGACCCGGGCCGGCCACGTCGTGGGCGCCGCAGCCGCTCACCCGGCCTTCGCGCCGACACGGGTCGGCGCACGCCTGGCAGGCGCCGTGTGGGCCGAACTCGACGACCCCTTCACCCCGATCCTGCTGGTCGGTGCCACCGCGTCGGCGCTGCTGGGGTCCCCTGTGGACGCGTTCCTCGTCATCGGCGCCGTCGCGGGGAACGCCTTGGTCGGCGGAGTGCAGAGGCTGCGCGCGGAGCAGGCACTGTCCGAGCTCGTCACCGGGCAACGGCGGACAGCCCGGCGCCTCCCCGACCTGTCAGCAGATGAGGCGTCCCTCGTCGAGGCCGAACGACTGGCGCCCGGCGAGGTGATCGAGCTGCGCACCAATGACGTCGTGCCGGCCGACGCGCGCCTGCTGGAAGTCAGCGGCTTCGAGGTCGACGAGTCCTCGTTGACCGGCGAGTCACTGCCCACCCGCAAACAGGTGGACGCCGTACCGCAGGCGCCCGTCGCCGACCGCAGTTGCATGGTGTTCGAGGGCACCACGGTGGTGGCCGGCCACGCCCGCGCCGTGGTGGTGGGCACCGGCGACCAGACCGAAGCCGGCCGCGCGGCGTCCCTCGCCGCCCGGGTCCCCACCTCGGCAGGGGTCCAGGCACGACTGCACCGGCTGACCCGCCGGGTCCTGCCCCTCACCCTCGCCGGCGGCGCCGCGGTGGCCGGTCTGTCCCTGCTGCGCGGCCGCCCGGTGCGCACCGCGCTCCAGGGCGGGCTGGCAGTCGCGGTGGCCGCCGTCCCCGAAGGCATGCCCCTGGTGGCGACGGTGGCGCAGATGTCCGCGGCGCGGCGGCTCAGCAGGCTGGGTGTCCTGGTCCGCACGCCGCGCAGCCTGGAGGCTCTGGGCCGCGTGGACACCATGTGCTTCGACAAGACCGGGACCCTCACCGAGAACCGGTTGCGGGTCGTCCACGTGGTCACTGCCACCGGCGCCGAGCAACCGGCGTCGGGCCCCGAAGCGGAACCGGTCCTTCGCATCGCCGCCCGAGCCTGCCCGCGCGTCGCCGAGCAGCCGGGTGTCCACGCCCACGCCACCGACGAGGCCGTCCTGGCAGCCGCCCCGCGCGAGACCGGGTGGACCACCGTGCGGGCCCAGCCCTTCGAGGCGAGCCGGGGCTACGCGGCCGCCGTCGGAAGCGACGACGACGGCGAGGACACGCTGGTCGTCAAGGGGGCGCCCGAAGTCGTGCTGCCCTGCTGCCCCGATGCGGATCCGACAGCCGTCGACACGGCGCATGCCCTTGCCGCCCAGGGTCTGCGGCTGCTGGCCGTCGCCCAGCGCCGCCTCTCGGCGGAAGAGGCGGCGGAGGCTCTGGACAAGCCCCTTGAACTGCTGGAACTCATCGGGTTCGTGGCACTGGCCGACACCCCTCGCGCCAGTTCGGCTCCGCTCGTGTCCGGTCTCGGCGAGGTCGGCGTACGACCCGTCATGCTCACCGGCGACCACCCTCAGACCGCCCGTTCCGTGGCGGTCGCTCTGGGCTGGCCGTCGGATGTCACGGTCGTCACCGGTGACGAGCTGGCCGCACTCGACCGGGCGGGCCGGGCGCGCCTGCTCCGGGACTGCGGCGTGGTGGCTCGCGTCGCACCCGAGCAGAAGCTTCAGGTGGTCGAGGCGCTCCGGGAGGCGGGGCGCGTCGTGGGCATGGTCGGGGACGGCGCCAACGACGCCGCCGCCATCCGCGCCGCCGATGTCGGGGTCGGCATCGCGGCGCGCGGATCGGCCGCCGCACGCAACGCCGCGGATCTCGTGATCACCAACGACGAACTGTCGGTTCTCATCGACGCCATCGGCGAGGGCCGTGCCCTGTGGCGGAGCGTGGCCGACGCGATCAGCATTCTGCTCGGAGGGAACGCCGGCGAGGTCGGCTTCTCCGTACTGGGCACCTTGCTGTCCGGTACGTCGCCCCTGACGACGCGTCAACTGCTGCTGGTCAACCTGCTGACCGACATGTTCCCGGCGATGGCGGTCGCGGTCACCCCCCACGATCCGGAATCCACCGGTGAGCCCACCGCGGCCGACGACGCACCCGTAGGCCTGGCCGTCCTCGGCCGGCCACTGACCCGCCAGATCCGCCATCGTGGCCTGATCACCGGAATCGGCGCGGCCATCGCATGGCTGATCGGCAGCCTCACTCCGGGCTCGGCGCGGCGCACCAGCACGATGGCCCTGTGCGGTGTGGTCGGCGCCCAGCTCACCCAGACCGTCGTCGGACGCCGCCACAGTCCACTGGTCCTGGCCACCGTCCTCGGCACCGCTGCCGTACTCATCGCCCTCGTCCAGACGCCCGGCGTCAGCCACTTCTTCGGGTGCACGCCGCTGGGCCCACTGGCGTGGGCCGGTGTGGCCGTGGCCGTCGGCGCCGCCGCCCTCGGACCCCGCGTACTCCCGCAGGCCGACCGGCTGGTGGCCGACCTCACCTCGCGGGTGCGTCCCGTGGTGCGGCTCGCCCACTGACGACCTGAAGGTGATTCAGCGCGGCGGCGGGAGTCGGCAGAGGCAGTCAGGAGCCACCTGGCGACCCGCGCGGCCACGCTCCGGGGCCGCAACGGGTCGAGACCGCTGCCCGGCCGTCGTTGCGGCACTGACAGCGTTCAGCCCCGCCCGGGGCTGTCCGGGCGTCGGATCACGGGCAGCTCCGCCGCAGGTCGGGAGGGCTGCGTCCGCCCCCGGTCGGGTGGTCTCGACAGCCGGGCCCTCGCTCCTTCGGTGTTAGCGTCGCGTCCATGTCCAAGACCGAGATCGACGCACTGACCGCCGAGTTCTTCGGCGCCTTTGACAACCGGGGCGGCAAGGCTGCCGACGTGGACCGGATCCGGCGGCTGGTCCTTCCGAGCGGCGTGATCGTCACGACCGCCCCGAAGTTCACGGTTTACACCGTGGACGAGTTCATCGAGCCCCGCCGGCGGCTGCTGTCCGACGGCCGACTGGTCGAGTTCTCCGAGTGGGAGACCTCCGAGCGGACCGAGGTCGCGGGCGATATCGCGTCGCGGTTCGGCGAATACCGCAAGTCCGGGGTCCTGGACGGTGAGCCGTTCGAGGGTGTCGGGACCAAGACCATCCAGTTCGTCCGCACCGCGGACGGCTGGCGGATCACGGCATTCGCCTGGCACGACCGAACCTGATTCGTCGGCATCCCGTCGGGGCGGGACGTCCGGCAGAGGGCGTCCCGTCTTCATGCGGTTCGCGGTCGCCGGATCACTCCTTCGAACCGCCGCCGCAGCCGCATGAAGACGGGACGCCCCTCCGCACAGCAGGAACGGACCGATCAACTCCCTTTCCGCGTAAGGAATTTCTGCACGCGTCACCTGCGGTCTTTCCGCCTGCCGGCAGACACCACAGGGAAGAGATGCCCCACCTCTTGCCCACAGTCGAAGAGGTCCGGCCGGCTGCCCTGGAGCTCCCCCTCGCCCGGGGCGCCGGAAGCCGAAGGTCTCACGCGCCGTTCCCCTGCCCGGATTACGGGGTCATCGTGTCCGGTAGGCGTCGATGACGGTTTGGGTGAGGGTGTTCCCGCCGGTGTCGGTCAGCTCCGCGCGCAAGGAGACGCCGGTCTCCGCGCGCGGGTTGTGGATCGTGACGGCGCCGCCCTCGACCGGGGCCGGGGTCCACGAGGCGCCGCCGTCCACGGATACCGAGACGGCAAGCGAGCGCACACGTCCGTCCGCGGCGGCGCCCAGCACCGTGACGGGGATACGGAGTGTCGCGTCCGCCGCCGCGGTGCCGGTCGGGCTGAGCGCGGGCGAGAACCGCACGACGCTCACCGGCACCGGGGTCGGGCCGGTCGTGGTGAGCGAGCTGAAGGTCCACGACGCGGTCACACGCGTGGCGGTGCCGGGCGCGCCCTTGCGATTCACCGTGCTGGTGAGCCGGTACCCCGCGCTCCCCGGCGGCACGGTGAACGCGGCTCGTCCGGGGGCGCCGGCCTGGGTCCCGACGCGCACGCCGTCGCGGTGAAGAGTGGTCGAGGCCTTGTCGTACTGCGGTGACGACGGCACGTGGCCGTCGCCGTCGGCGAGCAGCGGGACATCGACGGTGACGCGGTCGCCGTCGCGCACGACGCCGGGGCGGCCGGTGAGGTCGGGGCCGAAGACGGCGTTGTCGAAGGTGTGCGTGGTCGTGCCCCCGGCCCGCACCGCGACGCCATTGGCGCTGTAGCGGTTCGGTGCCGCGCCGCGCGTACCGGGGGCTGTGCAGGTGATGTCCCAGGTGCCGCGCTCAGGCGTCACGAGGTAGGTCGCGGTGCCGGGGGTCGCCAGCATCTGGGCGACGCCGACGGTCGGTCCGGCACTCGGTTGCAGGTCGACGGACACGGTCCCTGCGGTCCCCGGCCGGGCCGCGCCGCGGATCTGCACGGTGGCCAGGTCCTCCGGGGAGGGGTGCCGGGTGAGCCCTGTCAGGGCGCGGGGGCCGGTGAAGGTGTAGCCGAGCGCGTAGCCGACGGTCCCGGTCGTCCAGTACGCGTCGAACCACTGCTTCACCGATCCGGGTTCGCTGTCGGGGCCCAGATGCGCGACGCGCAGGTTCGGGCTGGAGCTGATCAGGTTGGCGTCCCGGGTGGCGCCGTCGTGCGTGACCTGGACGAACATCGCGCTGTGCAGGAAGTCTGCGGAGCGGTCGGGCGGCCTTACGTCGACGGGGACGGTGGTCCGCGCATCGACGGTGACGGTGGTGTCACGGTCGAGGTCGAGGCGCGGTTGGACGATCCAGTCCGTCCCGTCCGCTTCGTTACCGGTGGTCAGGGAACTGTCCAGGAGGTACCGGCCCCGGGGCAGGCGCACGGTGGTCGTGCCGGAGGCGTCGTAGGGATGGACGGCCTCGTCGGCACCCGGGCCGGAGATTCCGGTGACGTTGGTGGCGTAGTCCCCCGTCCTGTGACCGGTGCGGTCGAGGTGAGTGATCGTCAGGGCGTATGTCGTCGGCTCCGCGGCGAAGGCGGTGGTGTCCCATGCGGGCGTCGCGCTGCCGACCAGGGCCACGGCGAGAGCCAGAGTGCGCAGGACGCTCCGGCGGGGTACGGAAGAACTGTTCATGACCTGCACTGCGCTCCCGGGCGCCGTCGTTCCCGTGAGCTGTGTCACGCCGGGTGCGGCGGCGCGGCCCAGGGCGGCACGTGTGGCGCACGTCACCGGAACCGGCGCAACGGACGTGGCAGAGCAGAGTGTGGAATCACTCATGAGGAATCGCTTCCGCCGCGGAGACCGCGACGCCTTGGGAGAGCTGTACGACGAGCACGCCCAGGTGCTGTACCGCTATGCCCTGCGGGTGACGGGCGACTGGGCGGAGGCCGAAGACGTCGTCTCGGCGACCTTCCTGGAAGCATGGCGCAGCCGGGAGAAGCTGCGCCCCGACGGGGACAGTCTGCGCCCGTGGCTGCTGGGAATCGCCACCAACATCATGCGCCGCAACGCACGCGCACGCCGACGCCGCGAGATCGCGCTCGCCCGCGTGCCGGAGCGCGGTTCGATTCCGGACTTCGTCGACGATCTCGTCACGCACCTCGCGGATGCCGAGCAACTGCGCGCCGCACACACCGCACTCGCCCGCCTGCGGCGCCGCGACCGAGAGGTCTTCACGCTCGTGGTGTGGGCCGGCCTGGACTACGCGGCCGCAGCCGACGCACTCGGTGTGCCGGTCGGCACCGTCCGGTCACGCCTGTCCCGCGCCCGTACCCGACTGCGCGAGCTCGCCGACGCCGAAGCCCGCGCCGCGCGTTCGCAGGCCACGCCGGCCGGAGCCGATCGGCCCGCCGCGGCGGAAAGCAGGGAACACTCCGCCAGCCCCGCCAAGCCAGTACCGGGCCGCACCCCCGTTGCCCGGCCGTTGACCCAGGAGAACCACGGATGAACACCTCCCCGCGGCGCCGTACGCATCAGCGGTCCGAGGAGACCGAACGCCTCGGACTCACCGGCCTGCTGCCCCCGCCACCGGTCCCCGGCCTGGATCCCGACCGTGAACTGCTGCTGAAGGAAGCACTGCTGCACAGGGCCGACCTCGCCGAACCGCCCGGCGTCCGCACCACCCGGACCTCGCGCCCGCGCCGGCGCCTGATCCGGGTCCTGGCGCCGGCCGTCGCCTGCACCGTTGCGGTCTGCGGCGTCGTGGCCGTGAACCTCGCGGACAGGCCTGGGCATGGCACCACCGCGGTGACGCGTGGCGGCGCCCCCCGCGCACCCGAAGTGACACAACTCCTCGACCGCATCGCACTCGCCGCCGCCGGAGGGAAGCAACCGACGGTCCGTGCCGACCAGTTCGTGTACATCGAGAGCAAGGTCGCCTACGCCGCGCAGAGCGCCGGTGGAGGCCCCGTGACCATGGCTCCCGTGCACACGCGGCAGGTGTGGTCGTCCGCCGACGGCAGCCGCCCCGGCCTGCTGCGCGAGGGGGGCGGGCCCGACACCCCGCTCGACGCCGACGCACCGGTCCACACCCTCGACGGCCCAGGAGCGACACCGCGGCCGAGCACCTTGGACGAGAGAGGCCCGTCGGTCGGCAACCCGACCCACCGGTACGTCGCGTCGCTGCCCACCGACCCCGACGCCCTGCTGAAACTGATCCGGGACGAGACCCGCGGGCAGGGCCAGGACCCGGACCAGCGCGCATTCACCGCGATCGGCGAACTGCTGGCCGAGACCTGGGCACCCCCGCAGGTCAGCGCCGCGCTCTACAAGGCCGCTGCGCGGATCCCCGGGGTCACGGTGATCCATGCGGCCACCGACGCCACGGGACGCGAGGGCGTTGCCGTCGCCCGTACGGCGCACGGGCAGCAGACGCAGTGGGTCTTCGACCGGACCACGTACGCATTCCTCGGTGAACGCACGGTCCTCACCGAAGCCGGCGACGCCGGCCCGGCAGGGACCGTTGTCGGAACCTCCGCGGTCCTCACCAAGGCCGCAGTCGACCGTGCCGGCGAGACTCCCGCGCCGATGACCGCATAGAGGGTCAGCCGTGCACACGGGCCGCGCCGGATCGCGGTTCCACCGGGTCCGGAAGCTACCGGCTCCCATCCGTTCGGCAAGCCGAGAAGACCGCAATGGGCGATTGAGGCGGCCGATGGCAGCGGTGCGGGACGGGGAGCCGGTCCCGGCCGGGACACGACCGTGGAATCGGATGGCACCGGCCCGTGTGCGCGCCGTTCGGCGACCTCGTCCCCCAGCGGGTCCGGCCCCCTTCCGCAGCCGGCCCCGGGACAACAACGCCCTGTGAGCAAACGTCTCCGAGCCGGGCGGGGCAAAGCCGCTCCGCCCGACACCTGTGCCAGTGTGAGGTCATGCGTCGTGCGCTGGCCGCCCCTTTCGCGGTCGCGGCCCTGGCCGGTGTCATGCTCGTCCGTTCGTGTGGGGCGGGCACCGGAACCGAGGACCCCGGCCGCCCCGGCATGCGGGGGCGGGCGGCGGCAGGGGTCGAGCAATTGACCGTCAAGGTGGCGGAGATCCTGCCCCACGACCCGAAGTCCTTCACCCAGGGCCTGGAGATGACCGGCGGCATGCTCTACGAGAGCACGGGCCTGACCGGACAGTCCTCCGCCCGGATGGGACCGCCGGGCAAGTCCCCGGTGGCCCGGGCCGAGTTGCCCCCGCCGCTCTTCGGTGAAGGAATCACCGTCATGGGGCCGACGCTGTTGCAGCTCACCTGGCAGAACGGCATCGCGGTCGAACGGGACGCAAGGACGCTGGCCGAGTTGCGCCGGGTCCCCTACCCGGACGAAGGCTGGGGGATCTGCTACCAGCGCGGGCGCGGGCGGCTGGTGACGAGCAACGGCACCGACCGGCTCGCCTTCCGGGACCCCGGAACACTCCTCAGGACAGGGGAGATCACCGTCACCGCCGATGGGCGGCCTGTGGGACAGCTGAACGAGCTGGAATGCGTCGGCGACATCGTGTACGCCAACGTCTGGCCCGAGGACCGGATCGTACGTATCGACGCCACCACCGGCAGGGTGACCGGAGACATCCAGGTTCCGGCCCTGCTCAGCGCAGCCGAGAGACGGCACGCAAACGTCCTGAACGGTATTGCTGCCGTTCCCGGAACCGATCAGTTCCTGCTCACCGGCAAGTGGTGGCCCAAGATGTTCCGGGTCACCTTCGTTCCCAGGTGAACTGCGGCCCGTCATTCCGGCATCACGAAGACTGCCGCGGTGAAACCCACACCGGGTACGACCCGGAGCGCGCCCGGGTGCGCGCCTGTCCGGGGGCTTACGAGGCGTCGCCACGCGGACACTTCGGCTGAGCGGGCTGCGACGCCTGCGCTTTCCCCGCGCGCGAGACGCCGGGCCGGCTGCCGGGGTGGACGGGGCGGGGGGCTGATGCGTGATGATGTTGCCCAGTTCAGTGGGTAGTTGGCCAGAAGAGCCGGTTGGGGGTCCTCCTTGTGAATGATGCGGTCGAGTTGGCGGACATGATCGCGCAGCTGCGCCAGGAGCTGAGCCGGGCGATGTCAGCCGGTGAGGACGCCGACCTGCGGTTCAAGGCGGAGCGGGTGGAGCTGGAGCTGACTGTGGGGGTGGAGCGGACCCATGAGCCGGGGGTGAAGGTGCGGTTCTGGGTGTTCGACGCGAGCGCGACGGCGAAGCGGTCGGCCACGGTCACTCAGAAGCTCACCTTGACGTTGCAGCCGGTGCGCACGGACACGCCGGACCAGATGGCGTTGATCTCCGGGGACGAACTGCTCGGTGAGGACTGAGGGGGCGGCCGTGAGCGAGGGGCTGGACCCGCACCGCATCGCGGAGGTCATCGTCACCACCACCGCCGGCAGCGGACGGCGCGGGTCGGGGTACCGGGTCGGCGACACGGCAGTGCTGACCGCGTTCCATGTGGTGGCCGAGGCCGCAGACGTGCAGGTGCGTTTCGACGCCGACCGACCGGGGCAGTGGGCCGCAGCCGCGGTGGTGGCCTGGTCGGACACCGGAACCGATGTGGCTGTGCTGACCTTTGCGCCCCAGCCGGATGCCACTCCTGTGACACCCGCACGGTTCGGGCGTATCGGCGCCGACCGCCATGCCGTCATCGATGTGCATGCAGCGGGATTCCCGCTGTGGAAGCGTCGACGCAGCCCCGATGGGAGGCAGTTCCGGGAACTGCACCAGGCGGACGGGACCGTCGCGGCACTGTCCAACCTGAGGACCGGCACCTTGGAGATCACCGTTCCGGTGGCGGCTGCCGACCCCGACCCCCAGGTGTCGCCCTGGTCGGGGATGTCGGGCGCCGCCGTATGGGCCGGGAGCCACATAGTCGGGGTGGTCGCCGAACACCACCGGTGGGAAGGGATGGGCCGGCTGGCAGCAGCCCGCATCGACCACACCCTGCGCAGGGTCGGTGAGCCACGTCGGAGTGAGCTGGCCGAGCTGTTGGTGATCGACGACCCACAGGCGCTGCCCGACGTGGGTGCCGAGCCGCCCGCCTCGGACTCTCCGCCGCCGCAGGCGGGCGCGAAGGTCATCGGGCTGCCCGTCACACATGGGCTCGAGTTGTTCAAGGACCGTGCCGAGGCACGCGAGATGATCGGCCGTCACCTCACGGATCCGGCCATCCGCATGGTGACCGTCACGGGCCGACGGGGCATGGGCAAGAGTGCGGTCGCCGCCAAGGTCATGGCGATGCTGGAGCAGGGCGAGTGGCCGGGCCACGCCCGGGCGCCGCTTCCGTCCGGACTCGTCCATCTGAGCACCCGCACGTCCGGTGTCTCCCTGGAACGCCTCTACCTCGACTGCGCCCGCGCGCTCGGCTCCGATCGCGAGACGCGTCTGCTGGACATCTGGGCCACGAACCGCTCTGTACAGGACAAGATCAGTGAGTTGTTCGCCGCGATGGGAGATCAGCTCTTCATCATCCTGATGGACAATCTCGAGGACCGGCTTCAGGACGACGGCCGACTCGACGACGACGAACTCGCGATCTTTCTCGACTGCCTCTTCCGGGCACGGTCCACGCCACGGCTGCTGGTCACGTCGCAGATTCCGTTGCGGCTCGCACCCGAGTTACGCCGTTTCGCCGCGGAAGTCGAGCTGTCCGACGGGTTGCCGCCCACCGAGTCCGTCGCGCTGCTGCGCGAACTGGACCACGACGGCAGCCTCGGCGTGGCGCAGCTGTCCGACGATCAGCTGCTGCAGGCGGCGGTCCATGTCCACGGGGTCCCGCGCGCGCTGGAGCTGTTGGTGGGCGCCGTGGCCGACGACACGCTGACGCTGCCGACGCTGCAGGACGTGCTGGAGGACTTCACCCTGCGCGGCGACGTGGTCGCCGGCCTCGCCGGGGACCGGTACCAGCGGCTCGGCCCTGAAGCCCGAACGGTGTTGAACGTCCTCGCGGTGCTGCGCACGCCCGTGCCACGGGAGGCGATCGAGTGGATCGTGGGCGGTCTCGATCCGGGCCTCGACGTCATGCCGGTCCTGTCCCACCTGCTCCGGATGCGCATGCTGTCGGTGGACCGGGCCAGCCGCACCTTGGCCCTGCACCCGATGGACGCCGACCTCGCGCACGGCGCCATGCCACGGGACGGCACGCTGGGACGGCAGTCCATGGAGCGGCGGGCGGCCGACTGGTACGCGAGTATCGCCCCGCCCCGCGAGGACTGGCGTGGTCTGGACGACATACAGCCGTACCGACGCGAATTCGACCACCGGGTGCGTGCCGGGGACATGAACGGGGCCGCACTGGTCCTCGCCACCATCAGCGAATGGATGGTCTGGCACGGCTCGGTGCTTGCGGCGAACTCGATGCACCTGACACTGGAGGAACAGTTGACCGACGACCGGGCGCGTCTCGCCCATCTCATCAGCTTCGGACACGTCCGGTTGGGCGGCGGCCCGTTGGCACACGCGACGGAACTCTTCACCGAGGCGGCCGACCTGGCCGAACGACTCGACGACCGCCATGCAATGCAGAACGCCATGTTCGGCCTGGGCGATGCCTACCGTCAGCTGGGCCGCCTCGACGCCGCCATCGGCCCGCTGGCCCGGGCCGGCGATCTGGCGCATGAGAACAACGACGCCGAAGCCGAGGTGCATGCCATCCTGAGCCTCAGCCTCGCCCACAGCACCCTGGGCGACGGGGCGGCGGCCCTTGCCGGTGCCGACCGGCTGCGCGAACTCGCCCGTACGTCGGGGGACCTGCTCACCGAGGCCCGTTCATGGAACGCCCGCTTCACCGCCCTGCTGACCATGGGCCGCTGGGAGGAGACCATCGCAGCGGGCGACAGGGCCGTGCGCGCCTACCAGGACGCGGGTATCCAGGAAGCCACGGACTACGCGCTGAACGCCAAGGGTGTGGCCATGCTCGCGACGGGGCGGGTGACGGAAGCTCTGGCATCGCTGGAGGCGGCGCTCCAGGCGGCGTCGGCGATGGAGAATCCGCGCACCGAGGGTGTCTGCCTCTACAACATGGCGTGGGCCCACTGGACGGACGGCGGGTACGGACAGGCCGCCGAGACGGCCGAGCGAGCAGCCGCCTCCCTGCAGCTCGCCGGGGCCACGGAAGCCGCCGCGGCGGAGGCGCTCGCCGAGGCGGCCCGCGCCCGGGCGGTGCCCGATCCGCAGGCGGCCGCCGACGCGCTGGTCCGGGCCGCCGACGGCGTCGGGGGCAATGTCGAGATGGTCCGTCCGGCCTGGCTCATCGAGGAGGCGGGGCGGTTGCGCGGCGAAGCGTGACGCTCGGCGACCCGGATGCCCTGGTGGTGACGGGTGCCGTGAGCGCCGTGCTCAGGTTCTTGCTCCCGATCGCTGCGGGTGTCATTGATTCCCGAGCTCGGAGCGGGTGACGCGTTCGCCTCCCGTCGCCCGCTCCGCAACAGCCCGCTCGCC
Organism: Streptomyces sp. NPDC057486; assembly: GCF_042802415.1. Lineage (NCBI taxonomy): Bacteria > Bacillati > Actinomycetota > Actinomycetes > Kitasatosporales > Streptomycetaceae > Streptomyces > Streptomyces sp. NPDC057486. The sequence continues at coordinate 36,642 of NZ_JBHVEE010000081.1, forward strand.
ACTACTCGCCGATGCGTACCATCGCGAGCGTGATGTTGTCGGGGCCTCCCGCCTCGATAGCGGCCTTCCACAGCTCGAAAGCGGCCCTGCCGTCGTTGTGCACGCGCAGCAGACTGTCGAGCGCGTCCTCCGTCACCGGGTCGGTCAGCCCGTCGGTGCAGACCAGGTAGCGGTCACCCGCGGACAGCGCCGCCGTCGTCACGTGGGGCGTGATGGCGCTGAACCGGCGGGCACCGCCGAGCGCCTGTGTGACCAGTGATGTGGTGCGGCGTCCCGGCGCCAACGGCGGGCTGTCGTCCACGCTCACCTGGCGGAGTCCGTCCCCGGTCGCGTCGAGCACCCTGCTGTCGCCGACGTTGAAGGCAAGCAGCGACTCCGCCAGCACGACGGCGCCCGCGACCGTGGTCCCCATGGCGACCAGTTCCGGATTGCCGTCGGCGGCTGCGTACACCGCATCGTTGCAGGCGTTCAGAGCGTCACGAACGGCTTCCTCGCTGTCCAATGAAGGACCGAACGAAGCGAGTCGGCGGACGACCAGTGCACTGGCCACTTCGCCGGCGGGCTGCCCGCCGATCCCGTCGGCGACCGCGACGACGAGCGGGGTGCCGAGAGGAAACAACAGCGTCTGCGGGTTCTCGGTCACGGTGCCGCACAGCGTCCACGGTCCGACCACGAGGCTGTCCTCGTTGTGATCGCGAATGAGCCCGGTGTGGCTCAATGCAGTGACGGCTATGTACGGCATCGAAGGCCCCGCTCTCCGCAACGGCAGGCGCGTCCCGCATCTCCATTGTGGCGCCGTGGGTACGCGGACGCTCCGGCCGCGCTTTCGCGGCGCCGGACTTCACTAGCGGACGAGATAGTATCTTCTGCGATACTATCTTCTGGACTGGATGGTCAGGAGGGACCGCCGTGCACCGCTTCATCGGCCGGGACCGGGAGATGCGCATTCTGGGGCGGACGCTCGACGAGGTCCGGGCTGCCGCAGGGTCCGCGAAGCCTGGACAATGCACGCTTCTGCGTGGTCGGCGACGGGTCGGGAAGTCCAGCCTGGTCGAAGAGTTCCTGCAGCGTGCCGGGGTGCCGTATCTGTTCTTCACCGCGGCCGGCGGGTCGGCCGCGGACGAGCTCGCCGAGCTCGCCGATGCGGTGGCGACCTCCACCCTGCCGGGGCGCGGCCTGTACTCCGAAGAAGCACCGACCCAATGGAACGCGGCCTTCAGACTGCTTGCGGAGATCCTGCCCGAGGACACTCCGAGCGTGGTCGTCATCGACGAGGTTCCGTACCTGATGGACCGCGTCGACGCCTTCGAAGGCATGCTGCAGCGAACCTGGGACCGCCTGCTCAGCCGCAAGCCGGTGTTCCTGCTCCTGATCGGTTCCGATCTGTCGATGATGGAGGCGCTCAGCAGCTACGACCGCCCCTTCCATCAGCGCGGGCGCGACATGGTGCTGGGGCCGCTCACCCCGGCCGACATCGCCGAGATGCTCGACCTGGACGCCGCCACCGCCTTCGACGCCACGCTGATCACCGGCGGACTCCCGCTGCTCTGCCGGGAGTGGCTCCCGGGGGCCTCCATGTGGGAGTTCCTGACCACCTCGCTGGAGAACCCGACCTCCGCCCTCCTGGTCTCCGCGGAACGCTCACTGGCTGCGGAGTTCCCGCCCCAGGCGATGGGCCGGGAAGTCCTGCGCGCCATCGGCACGGGGGAGCGGACCTTCAGCAACATCGCGCGGGCCGCCGGAGGCATCGCGCACAGCACCCTCAGCCGGGCCGCGGAACTGCTCATCGACAAGCGTGCGGTGGCTGCCGAACTCCCGCTCTCCCTGCGCCCGTCCAAGGAACGCCGCTATCGGGTGGCAGACCCCTACATGCGGTTCTGGCTGGCCTTCGTCGAACCCCACATGGCGGAGATCGAGCGCCTGCGCGGGGACCTCACGCTCGCCCGGATCAGGGACCGTTGGACCACCTGGCGCGGGCGCGCGGTCGAGCCGCTGATCCGCGAGTCGCTCGCACGCGCCCTGCCCGATGACCGGCTGCCCGCCGCACCGGCCATCGGCGGCTACTGGACGCGCAGCAACGACGTCGAGATCGACCTGGTGGGTGCCGACCGGCAGCCCGTCGCCAAACGGCTGCTGTTCCTCGGCTCGATCAAATGGCTGGAGACCTCGCCGTTCGACGGGCACGATCTCGCCGCACTGCACAGACACCGGGCAGCCGTGACCGACGCTCCTGTGCCACTCGTCGCGGTCTCGCGCTGCGGAGTCAGCTGTTCGGGGCTGCAGGCCGTCTACGGCCCCGAAGAGCTGCTCGCCGCGTGGCGCACGCACCGATGAGGGACGGCGTGCGACCCGCACCCCTCGCGTCGCCCGTGCCCCTGCGTGCCACGCAGGACGCTGCACAGCTGCCGCCGGGAGCGTCCTCGGACCGCCCGGAGCAATGCACGACGAGATCGCCCCGCAGAACCGGAGACGCGCTGCCGGACACGCCGCGCCGCTGACGCCGGCCCTGTCCGCCCGTGCCTCCACCACGGCGCACTCGCCGGGTGAGGCGTTACGCCCCTCGGCCTCGGGGGCAGGCATCGGACCATGCCCATGCTCGTCGGAACCTCAGGGTGGCAGTACAAGGACTGGCGCGGCGTTCTCTATCCCCCCGGGCACCCGCAGCGGCTGTGGCTGGAGGAGTACGCCCGGCACTTCGCCACCGTGGAGAACAACAACGCCTTCTACCGGCTTCCCACGGCGGAGATCTTCGCCTCCTGGCGGGAGAGGACGCCGGAGGGGTTCGTCATGGCGGTCAAGGCCAGCCGCTACCTGACCCATCTGAAGCGACTGCACGATCCCCAGGAGCCGGTGCTCCGGCTCATGGATCACGCCGAGGGTCTCGGCGACCGCCTGGGACCCGTACTGCTCCAGTTGCCTTCGAACTTCCGTGAGGACATCGGGGCTCTGGACGCCTGCCTGAGCTGCTTTCCCGACCGGGTTCGGGTGGCTGTCGAACTGCGGCACACCTCGTGGTGGGAGGCGGAGCGGGAGCTCAGGACGGTGCTGGAGCGGCATGGCAGCGCGCTGTGCTGGGCGGATCGTGGGTCCCGTCCGGTGACGCCGCTGTGGCGTACCGCGCCATGGGGGTACGTACGGTTTCACGGCGGCATGGCGGAGCCGCCGCCGCGCTACGGTCGCCAGGCGTTGACGTCCTGGGCCCGTCGCATCGTCGACGCCTGGCCCGACGAGGACGATGTGTATGTGTACTTCAACAACGACCTGGGTGGTGCGGCCGTCGTGGACGCCGTGAAATTCGCCCGCGCAGCGGCCGCGTTGGGCCGGACGGTGAGCCGCACGCCTCCCGGGGCCCTGCCGGAGCAGTCCACGTCCTGAGGGTTTTCCCGCCGGGCTCAGGTGGTTCCGGGTGCGGGTCGCGAATTCCCTTACGCGGGGCGTGGCTTGAAGCAGCACGCACCTCGCCCGTCACGACGAGGCGGCCCGCACCGGTGGGACCTTCGCCCGGCGCCCCGGTGCGACCGCATGCCGTTGATTGGCGACCGTGCGGGACCTGGCTGATGATGGAAGTTCAAGGAGCGACGTCCGAAGGCTGGGCCATGGCGGTGTGGCATGTGCGGGACTTCACGCCGGACGATCTCGAATCGGTGGTGCGGCTCGACGCCGAGAGCGCCACGACCGACCAGCCCGCGGTGTTCCGCCTGTCCGAGGTCGTCGCCGCGGTGCAGGCGCAGAATCCCGGTGTCGTCGCGGTGGCCGACGGACATCTCGTGGGCGCGGCCGTGGGGCGGGTGGACGGCGACCGGGCCTGGGTGCTGCGTATCGCCCTGCACCCGGCCTGGCGGAACCTGGGGCTGGGCACGGCGCTGCTCTCCGCACTGGAGCAGCGCCTGCAGAGCGCCGGAGCCAAGATCGTCGCCGCGGTTCTGCCCGAGGAGGAGACGGGCGCCGCTGCGCTGGGCCATTCCGGGTTCCGACAGCATCGAGGGCTGACGTACTTCGAGAAGGTGCAGTCGGTGACCGCCCAGGACTCCGCGATCCTGTCCTCGCTCGGGGCGAAGGTGCCCGCTGCCGGGCTCTGGGAGAAGCTCTCGGGTATGGCGGACGAGAAACGGCTCGTCGAACGTCGACTGGTGCTTCCCCTGGCCAACCCGGAACTCGCTGACGCGCACGGCGTCGAACCGCCCCAGGCCGTCGTGTTGTTCGGACCCCCGGGTACGGGCAAGAGCACCTTCGCCAAGGCTGTGGCGAGTCGGCTCGGCTGGCCGTTCGTCGAGCTCTTCCCCTCCCGGCTCGCGCTGGAGGGCGGGCTCGCGAACGGACTCAGCCGCCGCTTCGAGGAGATCGCACAACTCGACCACGCGCTGGTCTTCATCGACGAGGTGGAGGAAGTCGCCGGCACCCGCAACCTCGCCGACCCCACGTCCGTCGGCGTGGTCAATGAGCTCCTCAAATCGATCGTGCGGTTCCGCGACCGCGACGGCAGACTCCTCATCTGCGCCACCAATACGGTCGCCGCCCTGGATCCGGCATTCCTGCGCCATGGCCGATTCGATTACGTCCTGCCCGTCGGGCCGCCCGACCACGAGGCCCGTAAGGCCCTGTGGACCAGCTATATCGCCAAGACCGGAGCCGAAGCCGACACGGCCGTGCTGGCCGAGGCCAGCGAGGGATTCACCCCCGCCGACATCAAGCAGGCCGCCCGCACGGTCGCCCAGGCCGTCTTCGAACGCACCCTCGACACCGGAGAGAGGGCCCAGCCCACCACCGAGGACTTTCTCCACACGATCAGACGCACACGTCCCACCGTCACCACCGACATGGCCCTGGAGTTCGCCGACCACACCATCCGCTACGGCCGCACCTGAAGGCCCGCGCCGGCAGTGATCCTCCTGGCGCGCCCACGGCTCGGGCAGGGGTTTCCGTGTGATCGTGGGAGTCGTACGAAACCCGGTGCCGCAGGAGAACACCCCGTGCTCGGCGAGCCCTGCCGCGGGACGGGTGCGCCCCGGTGCCCGCGGAGGTGTGCCTCGCCGCAGCCGAGGTGATCCCCTTTTTTTCCCGCCCGACCGGGTGATCTTCTTTATTGCCTTTCGGACACCTTTCCATTCCGTGTGCCCTTATGAACGGCAAAGTTGCGCAGGGTGAAATGCAAAGAGAAGGCGCATTCATTCGCCGGTGACATCTGCCACATCGATGTGCGGCAATAGGGTCTTCGAATAGTAGTCATCACCGCGACGACTTAATGAGATATGTCCGACTTGGCGTCACATGCCCCTTGCGAGGTGGGCCGAAATCCGAACGACCGGGTGGTCTCGCCCGCTCATTCGGCATGCAGGGAACCCTGACGACGCAACAGGACTTCTTACGGCCCCGGGAGCGGGACAAGCACGGCCGGGCGACCGTGGCAAGGGCCGGCCGCCACTACGAGGCTCGATAGTAATTGGGCGTGTTGCCCCGCCTCGCGGCAGTTCCAAGAATGACGGCCGCACAGCATCTCCACAGCTCAAGCCCAGGACTGCACCGAGCCTGCCCTACCGGGGCACTCCGCGATCACCGAGCGAGGTCACGCATGAGGAAGCACCGCAGGAAGACGTACTACCGGCCGATAGCCATCGCTGTCGTCGCAGCGGGAGCCGTGGGTATCCCCTCTGCGGCCATGGCCTGTCTGGGCTCTCCGGAGGACACGGGCAGCCGGCCATCCGCCCACTGGACGACCGTGAGCTCCGCGCACCACTGGAAGACCCCGAGCTCCGCGCACCACTGGACGCCCGGCCCCCGGGGTCAGAAGCCGACTGCGAGTGCGCCCACGAGCCCTGCGGCGTCTGCGAGCACACCGGCGGCACCTGCCCCGACCGCCGCCACCCCCGCATCCGCGGAGACGGCCCGCGTACTGGCGCTCGTCAACAGCGAGCGCGGCAAGGTCGGATGCTCTCCCCTCACCGTCAATGCCAAGCTGACCAAGGCCGCGCAGGACCACAGCAAGGACATGGCCGACCACCGGAACATGTCCCACACGGGCTCCGACGGATCGTCGCCCGGCGACCGGATCACGCGAGCCGGTTACAAGTGGAGTGCCTACGGCGAGAACGTCGCCTACGGCTACTCCACACCCGAGTCGGTGATGGACGCCTGGATGACCAGCCCGGGCCACAAGCGCAACATCCTCGACTGCACGTACAAGGAAATCGGCATCGGACTCGCGCAGCCCGGCCACTACTGGACACAGGATTTCGGAACGGCCCGATAGCGGACCGGGAAATCCGGCCACTCCGTGCCCCGGATCTCACGTCCGTGGGGGCGGTGCCCACCCGCGGGTGAGACGGAGCGGCCAAGGGAACAGCGGCTCGGCCCGGCGTGCGGACTCTCCCGCACGCCGGGCC